>DATNPK010000026.1 GCA_036703275.1 Coleofasciculaceae cyanobacterium
CAGCAGTTGCCACCACTATATACACATGAGCCAGATTCGGAAAGAATCAATATATTCGGAAGCCGAGTGCGGGGAAACCAGCACGCTCGGATTTCACAGAGAGGGGCGGAGCATGATAGCTCCCCTCGACTCTACCCCGTCCCTGAATTGACCGAGGTTTTTAGATACTATGACCTCGCGAAGCAGGTCGTAGTACTTCATGCTTTATCTTTACTTATTATGCGCGAAAATTAATATAATCAAAGACTATTGCCAGTTGCCAATCATGATATATGCTGACCAAAAAGCAGGAACTTTCCAGTCTTTGCCTGTTGTTTGCCAAAGCTTTAGCTGTGCCTGCCGTAATGCCTCTGCTTTATTATTGTTATTGTCTAATTGTTGATAGAAGAGCTTCATCAACTCGGTAGTTGAATCATCATTAACCTGCCAAAGAGTAGCTAAGGTACTAACAGAGCCACTCCTGACGGCTACCCCCGCCAATCCTAAAGTAGCCCTGCGATCGCCAGTCGCCGTATCGCAAGCGCTAAGCACTAAGAGATTTATGGGATTAGTAACTGCTTTAATTCGGCTTTGCAATAAACTACTAAAGTCTTGAATAGTTAATAGTTGTTGCCACATTAAGAGAAAAGTTTGTTCTGGGTTAGAGCGAAATTGGCCATGAGTTGCCAGGTGAATAATAGAAGCAGAGGGTGAGTTAAGTTGTTCGAGCAAATTAGCTGGGGTAAATTGCTCATTTAACAATACCTGACTATCTAACCGAGCAAAAGTATTTAGCTCTTCAGGCACGTTGTCTAGTGCGGAGAAGCTTTGGTTGTTTACCTGCAAAAATTTACTAACTCCTCCTGCTAGTAATGAAGCCGATGAAAAACCTGTCTGAGAGTTTAATAGCCGTAAACCAGGAGTTAAAGCGATCGCCTATTTTTCAATCAGATATTGTTCGCCGTCGTATAGTACTGACATGGGAATAGTTTGAAGCAAACCATCAAGCACAAAAACCAGTGTTTTAGGCTGTTTGATTTTATAGATCGGCCATCAATGGTTTAATCAACCAAGTATAAATTTGAGCCGAAAGTTGCTGTACTTCTCTCATGCGATCTGGTTCGGTAATATATTGCCGTAGTTGCTCGATTGTGGTTTCTAGTTCTGCCTGTGTAACGACTTGAGATAATTTCTAAACGCTCTGGCAGAATAACGGTGTAGATTATGGCTGCCTCTGAATCGAGCTTATCGATACCCTTTGCTTCAAAAGTAGTACAAGCATCTTGAAAATAATTATCTAGTTCGGCTACTTGAAGAGCTTCGATGACGTTAAGAGCCATCTCGATATCTGTATCAGAAGATGATGCTGTCGCCAATAATAAATCGGCAAGTTCTCGGTATACAGGCTCGATCTGTTCTTGAAAATCGAACTGAACTTCTCTTTCTAAAGCAACTAAATCCTACGTAAATCACTAAGATTAGCCAAAGCTGCTTGATAATTGGCGATCGCTTTGGTTCTTTGTCCCTGTTGACGATAAATTTTTCCTAACTGCCATTGCCAACGATAGGCAATCTCTGGTGCAGGAAGGGTTTGAGCCAACACCAGAGCCTGTTCGAGTAGCTGTTGTGAAGTAAGATTTAACTTAATATTTTGCTTAATATTTTTATTTTGGCACAGCGTACCTAGATAACCTAAAGCATAAGACTCAATGGCTCGATCGTTGGTCAATTGAGCCTGGGCGATCGCATCAAGATAAATATCTACGATATCTTGCCAGGAATACTTTAAAGAGACATTTTGTTGCTTAAGTAATTCTAGACTATAAGCAAATTTAACCTCAGCATAAAGGTTGCGTTTAAAGTTGTGAGTTAAGCGAATCTTCGCGGCTAATGCCTTAGCTCGTGGCCATTTTTGAGTAACAATTGCTAGAGATAACTGATTTAATTGCGCCGATAGTCGATCTGCATTAGTCATTGGCGTTGATGTCTGCGCCTCAAGCCTGCTGATAATATTGAATTGCTTTTTGGCTATGGGTAGTAAAGCTAGCTGAGTCTTGTCGCTCTTTTGAGCGTAGCGCGATCGCACTTATTGATATTGCCTAAGCTCAAGAGAATTTTGGCTTTAGTAGTCGGCGAGTCGCTAAGTAAGCTGGAGTTAATACTGTGACTGGCTTGAATAAATCTCTGGGCTAAAGAAAGTTTCCCCATTAATAAAAGACTATTGCCAATGCTATTCAAACCGTTAACTTGCTAGGGTTGGGCTTCCATCGCTGCCTGTTGAATAACTGTGCTGATTTGGCTCTTAGTCAGCTCAGACAGCTATAGTCGGGTTGCTCGAAGACGACAAAAATGCGCTCGCAAGCACGCCGATAAAAACCCATTTTTTCTAATGCCTGTGCCTGAGCGAGTAAAGTTCCCGAAATTCCTGGGCGATCTTCGATCTGACGATATAACTGTTCTGCTTGCTGCCAATCTGCTAAAGCTTCGTTATATTGTCCTGTATCCAATAAATAATGTGCCTGGGTATTTCTGATTTGAGCTAATACTTGAGTTTTACTGCTGCTGGAGGGTATTGAACTAATTAAAGTTAAGCTATCGTCAATATTGGCACGAGCAAGTTGCCAATTGCCAAGCTGTTGTTGCGCCAAGGAAATCAAAGCTAATACCTGAGCCTGTTGTAAAGTTTGCTCTTGAGTTTGATAGATTTGTTCGGCTTGTTTTAATTGCGCGATCGCACCTACTGAATTTCCGCGTTGATATTGTTGCTGTGCTTGTTGTACTAGCTGCGATGGCGGTACTTGAGCAGTCAAATCGAGGTTGAATCCTAAATTAAAACTCAAGCCCAGTAAAACAGTAATGAAAAATCGTCGCCAATTTTTCATCGTTCCCTAAAATAATTTTGAAACCTCTAACTGATATGGGTTACATTGGCTCTAGTCAAATTGGTATCAGTCAGATTGGTATTAGTTAGATCGGCACCGATTAGTTTGGCATTAGTTAAATTAGCGTGGGTTAGATTAGCGTTACTCAAATTTGCGGCAATTAACTTGGCGTTGGTAAGGTTTGTTCTCTCCAGGTTGGTGTAGCTTAGATCTGCTTCGATAAGATTGATATTAGTTAAATTCATCCCAGATAAATCAGCATGGCGAAGATTGGCATAACGAAAGTTAGTTCTTCCCAGCGCATATTCTTGGATCAGACTGGCGCGATCGCTAATTCTGAGTTCTCTTTGAGGTAAGCTAGTCACGGTGAAAGTTATATTATTTTTACTAGCGATTAACCGAGATAATTCTTGATAGAGCGAGTAATCTGCGATACCGCTGATGTTTACCCAGGCTCTAGTCCGAGTCAGGGCAGTAAATAGCTGATGACGCAAATATAAGTTACTTTCATCTTGAGCAATTAGATCTAGGCCAATTAGATAAACCAAATCGGCTTCTTGCCCTTTGGCACGATGGATTGTAGAAATAGTAATTGCTCCTGGATGCCAAAACTGATTAGGATGCCGTTGTTGAGCAGAATCTACACAATTAAAGCTGCTTTGTGTGGGCAGATAAATATTAATTCCTCGATTAATTAAAAAAGTTGCGGTTTGTTTAACTAAAGACGCAGCAGCATAAGCTGAACCTAGAACGATAATTAACACTTCTCGATCTGGCTGAAAATTATCCTGAGTTATATTTTGTTCGATCTTATCTGCTAAGACGGTTAACTCCTGTTGGCGAGAAGCAAAGCGATCAAAGTTAATCATCTCTCCCTGCCATAGTTCACTAATAATATTGGGTGAATCATGGTTTCTAACCAGAGCAATCTGACTGCCTAATTGCCAATTGCCCGTTATTTTATAACCTAAAGCTTGCCATTCTTCGGGGTAAATTGAACCTGTTAAGATACCTTGTTTTCTCTGTAATCCTAAAGCGATCGCATGGGCAACCATTATGACCTGATGCGGTGTACGATAACAGCGAGAGATAATTTCCGTCTTGTTAATCTGCTGATTATATTGTCCTGTCGCTAGATGTCCTAGTTCTTCGCCAAATAGTTCAACTGGTTCGGGTAGTTTTAAACTAGACAAACTTTGCAGTTCATCATAAGCCCAAATCAGCCGTCTTTGTTGAGGAGATATCGGATTAACTGGACGTAAAGCTTGATAGGCTAACCAATAAAACGGCTGTTTATTTTGATATATCCAGCTATCGGCAATTAAATCTTGCCCCTCATCAATTAAAACAGCATCAAAAATCTGTGGAATAGTTCTAGTTTCTAGTAGCTGTACGCAGGCTTCTGCTAATGCTTCATTTGGCTTTTGGCTAATAGTAAAAGGAACAGATAAGGGAGTTGTTCCCGCTGCTTTGCAGATAGTGCCATAAAAACCAGGCTGTTGTTTACTTCCCCAGGCATGAAGAATTTTTAGATTAGAATTTTTAGGACTATAGCCAATTTTGTCTTGAGTAAAGTGGCGTATCCACTTATCTACCTGGTGAGTAATTGAATCATATAAACTGCGAGAAAAAAAGACCAAGGCAATTTGCCATTCTGGATATTTAACGGACATCAAGGCTGCTTTTTGGCAGAGAATTACGGTTTTACCCGAACCAGCAATACCTCTAATTCTTTGCATTCCTTCAGGAATTTGTTTAGCAATCTTTTCCTGCTGTAAGTCTAATTGATTTAAGCGCGATCGCACCTGTTGAATTACTTTACGCCGACTATGAGCAGAACTAGGAAGGCTTTGCTCTGAAGTGGTATACAAAGATGTTCCACCTAAAACAGCTAATAATAATTCCCATTGAGTTGGAGTTAAGACTTCTCCTAAAACAACGGGATATGTATTAGTAATTAATTTGATAATTAGGCTCGATGAACCAAGAGCCTCTTGAAACAAGATCGGCGGACAGTTTGGTAACTTGTCAAAACCTTTTTGTTGCCATTGAGCTTGAGTAATATAAGGTAGAGCAATAATTGCTTTGGCTGTAACTTTTTTGCTTAATAAAGGTTCGCGATCGCTATATTGAAGTAACCCAAATAACTGTCTTTCTGCCTGTTGATAAGGATTACCAAATTCGGTATAAAAATTTTGATATTGCCAACGATGACCCTGAATACTAACTAACTGCTCGATCGCGATCGCTTTTACTTCAATTACAATTAAACCTAAGTGATCATCAGCAATTAATATATCAGGTTCTTTTCTAAATTGCTGCTGAGCGAAAATAGGATAACGCCAGTAAGCAATACATTTACGCTGCTCAAAAGCTCGCTTAACGCTATCCCAAACTAATTTTTCTCCCGCCTCACTCTTGTGACCTAATATTTCTGTGGCAATAAACTTATCTCGATGATCCATCTAACACGACAAACAAATCTTGTGATAGAAATTAGCGAATTTCAGTTAAGTAGAACTCATTATTTGCGACGCGAAGGACGCGCCTCCAGGCGCTAATCATGCACGGGCTAGTGCTAAAGCATACCGCTTCGCATATCCTTTAGGGCGTAGCTTCTTGAAGCTTATTCCTTAGGACTTATTACCCAACCCCTCCTCCAAAACTGGATCTTTATTAACTGTTAACTGGATTTAACTGCTTCTAATATTCGAGAATAATAAAAGCTAATGCTAGTCATTCCCGTGCGTTTAATCTCGAAACCATTGTCTTTTAAAATTGCGATAATTTTTGCTTCTTGGTGTTGATAAGCTCTAGTAGTTTTGGAAGGACCAGGAAAAAATTCGCCAATTTTTTTCAAGATAAATAATAAATAAGTTTTTGGAGCAAAACTAAGAATTAGACGAGATTCGGTCAAAGATGCTAAATGCGCGATCATTTTTGCTGCATCTTCTGTCGGGTAATGAATTAGAACATCTAAGCAAATTACCGTGTCATATATACCAGTTAAGGCTTCTAAATCTTTAACCATGAAATCGAGCTGGCTAGTATCACCTAGTGCTAATTCGGCTCTTTCCCGCGCTTCATTAACCATTTTGGCAGAGATATCACTCGCGCAAACTGTCGCTCCTGCCTGAGCTAAAGGAATACTCAAACTACCTACACCACACCCCGCATCACAAATTTTCAAATCTGCTAAGTTGCCATCATCTTTCAACCAGCCAACTACAGTATCAATAGTTTGTTGATGTCCCTGACGAATTTTCTTTTGGACTTTATTAACGTCTTCTGTTTCGCCGTAGATTCTGCGCCAGCGCTCAAACCCTTGTTGATTGAAATAATCTTTAACGATTACTTTATCATTTTTTTTAGTTTTGTCAGTTGTTTTCATAAATTAATTTAAATATTAAATATTTGTCTCGATTCAGTATTGTATCTTGCTTACTCCCCTCAGGTTTATTGAATTTCTAACCTGCGATATACTAATCGTCGATCGCAAAAGCCCGGTTTGATTAAAAATAGTGAATCATACTAAATCCGATTGATAAAGTACTCTTGACTTAAAGTCGCTATGATGGTTCTAATGTTATCCCCATGTACTAAAAGACGACGCTCCGCGTCCTAAAGGATTAGCTAGCGCGTCACGCGCAGCTATATGCGAAGCGGTATTCTTTAGGAGTCCTTTAGGGCATATGGGACTTCTGACTTCGTTTAGTTGGGCTGCCAATACTTAGGGCTAAAACGCAAAATATTTATGCAGCAATATTTGTTTACAATTTTTTACATACTTGATTAAATATTCTTAGTTTAGTTGATAATTTTTTATCGAACTAGCATATTACTTACTTACCTCACCACCAGGAGCTTGAGCTATGAACTTCGAGTCAAACCGATTATCCTTAGAACAAGAATTCATCCACCAAGTATTTGCCACCAAAATTAAAGATTTGTCTGAGGCAGAAACTAAAGATTTACTGATCAAATTTCATAAGCAAATGCTATTTAACGATAATTTATACCAAAAACTATCTAGCCAAAGAAAAAAATTTGCCAATAAACTACTAAATTAGACATAGAGTATTTTGAGGATGATCAAGATTAACTAATTCTCTAAATTTAGACGGCTACAGCTGATAATTTACCTCTCCACCCTCTACTAGTAACATGAGCGATCGCCTTTCTTTTATCCGTTCTGAATTAGCCCAACTGGCTGTTTATACACCACATCCAGGAGGGGAAAGCGCAGCCATTGTCGATCGTCTAGATACTAATGAAAGCCCCTTAGACTTACCCGCAGAAATCAAATCTAAGCTGGCGTGGGCATATCAACAGGAGATAGAAGCCAACCGCTATCCCGATGGTAGCCAACAGGAGTTAAAAAGCGCGATCGCAGAATACGTCAATGAGTCAGCTGATTCCACCAAAAGTTTCTGTACCGCTAACATTTCAGTCGGCAATGGTTCAGATGAACTAATACGTTCATTGTTAATCGCTACTTGCTTAGGCGCAGAGGGTTCAATTTTAGTGGCAACTCCCACTTTTTCCATGTATGGCATCTTGGCTAAGACTTTAGGGATTCCTGTTGTCACCGTTTCCAGACAAAAAGATTTTGCCTTAAACTTAGATGCTGCCCAGCAAGCAATCGAGCAAACCAATAATCCTCCAGTGCGGGTAGTATTTGTAGTACATCCTAATTCACCGACGGGAAATGCTTTAAAAACTGAGGAATTAGACTGGCTTAAAACTTTACCAGAGAATATTTTAGTCGTAGTAGACGAAGCTTATTTTGAGTTTAGTCAAACCTCTGTCGTGAGCGAGTTAGCTCAGCGTAGCAACTGGATCGTGTTGCGTACCTTCTCCAAAGCCTTCCGATTAGCAGCCCATCGTGTCGGATATGCGATCGCCAATCGCGATCTAGTTAGAGTGTTAGAGAAAGTTCGTCTACCTTATAACCTTCCGAGTTTTTCCCAGATAGCAGCGAGGGTAGCCTTACAGCAACGTCAGTTACTTTTACCATTAGTTACCCAAACCATAGAAGAAAGAGAGCGAATTTATCAAATTCTCCAGGCAAACGGCGCATTTAAAGTATGGCAAAGTCAGGCTAACTTTTTGTATCTTGGCTTAGCCGATCTCAGCAATAAGCAGCATGAGCAAACTCTGGCAGACATTACTCAGAGTCTTAAAGCTAAAGGAACTCTCATTCGTCATACAGGAGGTGGTTTACGCATTACCATCGGTACTCCTGAAGAAAATAACCGCACCATAGAAAAATTAGCTGCGGTGGGGAAGTAAGAAATTAGGCAGACAAAAACCCCGCAATTATTATTGACACAATTAGGGAACGAGATGAGAGAATAAGAAGCTACGTCAACCGTTAGCTGTAGATATGAGTTTAGATTGGATTAGTCGTGCCGAGCGTTTAGATGCCCTACCTCCTTACGTATTTGCCCGCCTGGATGAATTAAAAGTCCGCGCCAGAGAACAAGGACTAGACTTAATTGATTTGGGAATGGGGAATCCTGATGGTGCTGCACCTCAACCAGTGATTGATGCAGCGATCGCCGCCCTCCAAAATCCCGACAATCATGGCTATCCACCCTTTGAGGGAACAGCGAGTTTTCGGCAGGCAATTACGACCTGGTATAAAAGATGCTATGGAGTTGAATTAAGCCCTGATAGCGAAGCTTTACCCCTAATTGGCTCTAAAGAGGGTTTGGGTCATTTGGCTTTAGCCTATGTCAATCCAGGAGATATTATTTTAGTTCCCACTCCTTCTTATCCTGCCCATTTTCGGGGACCAATGATCGCAGGAGCGAAAATTCACCCGATACACCTGACGGCAGAACAAAACTGGTTAATTGACCTGAGTACTATTGCTGAAGATGTGGCGAGGCAAGCTAAGATACTTTATTTTAATTATCCAAATAATCCGACTACCGCTACTGCACCACGGGAGTTTTATGAGGAAATAGTTGAGTTTGCCCGTCACTATGAAATATTATTAGTCCACGATCTTTGCTATGCGGAATTAGCCTTTGATGGTTATCAGCCAACATCTTTGTTAGAAATACCAGGGGCAAAAGAAATCGGCGTAGAATTTCATACCCTATCAAAAACTTATAATATGGCTGGTTGGCGTGTGGGTTTCGTGGTGGGTAACTCAGACGTAATTCAGGGATTGCGGACTCTTAAAACTAATTTGGACTATGGTATTTTCTCCGCGATCCAAAAAGCAGCCGAAACTGCTTTACAGTTACCAGATGAATATATCAAACAGGTGCAACACCGCTATAGTACTAGAAGAGATTTTTTGATCGAGGGTTTGGGAAAACTCGGCTGGAAGATTCCAGTTTCTAAGGCAACTATGTATCTGTGGATCGAAACTCCTATGGCACAAAGTTCGACGGAATTTGCTTTGGATGTCTTACAGCAAACTGGGGTAGTAATCACTCCTGGAAATGCTTTTGGTGAAGCGGGTGAGGGCTATGTCAGAATTAGTCTGATTGTCGATTGCGATCGCCTGGGAGAAGTGCTGAGGCGGTTTAAACAAGCGGGGATTTGTTATCGATAAAGTCCTTAGCTTTTTGCTTTTAGCCAAATGAATCTTTTATTATCGGTAAGTTGATTTACGCTAATCTATTATTCATAATCTAGCTGATTATCGAGCGACTCTTATTTATCAGGTTTAGCGTAAATCAAAAATTATTTTCAAGCCAATTGGCACTGCGAATCTAGTGGCTATAACCAATAAATTAAACCGAAGTTAGTCCACACCAAACACATTAATTTAATAATGCAAATTAGACGTAGAAATCCTAATCCTAAAGTTAATTCGGCAGAAGTAGAATATCGCTCAAAAATTCCTAATTGTGAACCTAATCATATTTTAGAAGAGATTGTCTGGCACAAAGAGGTAGAAGTCGATCGCCTGCGCGATCGCTTGCCTTTAATGCAATTACGACAGCAGGTAGAGGATGTTGCACCTCCCCAAGACTTTTTGGCTGCATTACGTAACGGTAAAACTAATCCTGCTTTAATTGCCGAAGTTAAGAAAGCCTCGCCTTCTAAAGGAGTAATTAGAGCCGACTTTAATCCAGTAGCGATCGCTCTTGCTTATGAAAAGGGTAATGCAACCTGTCTATCTGTCTTAACTGATGAGAAGTTCTTCCAAGGAAGCTTTAATAATCTTAGTTTAATCAGACAAGCAGTAGATTTACCTTTGTTGTGCAAAGAGTTTATTATCTATCCCTATCAAATTTATTTTGCCCGCGCTCAAGGTGCAGATGCGGTATTATTAATCGCTGCGATCTTAGAAGCCAAAGATCTCAACTATTTTATTAAAATTACCAAGGCTTTAGGTATGACTCCTTTAATTGAAGTACATACTCTCGAAGAATTAGACCGAGTGCTAAAAATAGACGGTGTTGAGCTAGTCGGTATTAATAACCGTAATTTAGCAGATTTTTCAGTTAGCTTACAAACTACTTGTGATATCTTGGCTGCCAGACGAGAAGAGTTAAGCCAACGCAATATTTTGGTCGTCAGTGAATCTGGTTTACATACCCCAGAAGACTTAAACACCGTCAAAGAAGCAGGAGCAAAAGCAGTCTTAATTGGGGAATCATTGGTTAAACAAGAAGATATAACACAAGCAGCCTCTAATTTATTTAATTTTGGAAACTAGAAAAAGATTTGGCAATATACTTAGTTGGGTGGGCAATGCCCACCTGCTTCATCTAACCTAATATTCAGTCGGCACAAAATTTTGCATTTCCATTGGTGGGCGTTCATAATCGCTCGCTTCTTCTCTTGCAGGTAATTTGATTTCTTCGACTGGCAGATCTTCGTAGGGAATACTGTTTAACAGATGGCTAATACAGTTTAGTCGCGCTCGCTTCTTATTATCCGATTCTACTACATTCCAAGGAGATTCAGGAACATCTGTCGCTGCAAACATATCATCTTTAGCTTTGGAGTATTCTACCCATTTTTCTCTGGCTTTTAAGTCCATTGGGCTAATTTTCCAGCGTTTAATCGGATCGTTGATTCGAGCTTGAAAACGTTTTTCTTGTTCGCCATCGCTGACTGAGAACCAATATTTAATTAAAATAATGCCCGCTCGCTGAATCATTACTTCAAACTCAGGACAAGAACGCATGAATTCATTGTATTCCTCATAAGTACAAAAGTCCATCACTTTCTCTACCCCTGCACGATTGTACCAGCTGCGATCGAATATCATTATTTCTCCTGCTGCGGGAAGATTAGCTACATATCTTTGAAAGTACCACTGGTTTTTTTCGCGATCGCTTGGTGTTCCTAAAGCTATAACTTTACATATACGGGAATTTAAACACCCACTAATACGCTTGATTGTTCCGCCTTTACCTGCTGCATCTCTACCTTCAAAAATAACCACCACTTTTAAACCTTTATGTTTTACCCAGCGTTGCAGCCTAACTAACTCTATCTGTAGCTTAGCTAGTTCTTTTTTGTACTTTTTTTTGCTGAGTTTTTTAGCTTTACCTTGGTCTTTTTTACCGTTTGTTTCTAGCTCGGCAACTTGGCTATGATAATTTTGCTTACTCATATTTTCCTGCCTCTCTATTGATTATTCAAATAACTTACAGCAATTTTTTCATCAAGAATGTTAGGAGCGAACTTAACTTATGTCTTAATTTTAAGTTTAACTATCTATTCTCAAAAAATTTTATGTACCTTGTTTCTATACCTCGTAATCTTAAGGAATAGCGAATTTATTTTCAATAGTTTTAACGATCGTTTTTAATTCAAAAAAGTGTAGTTTAAAAATAAAGCTTGAAAATGAGAAAATTACATTTAGCAATTTCTACCAATGATATCGAAGCAACGGTGAAAGATTATAGTAAACGCCTAAACACCGAACCATGCTTAGTTATAGCTAAAGAATATGCTCTTTGGCGTACTAATACTCTTAATGTTTCTGCAAGACAAGACAACTCTTGTTCACCTGGAAGTTTACGGCATTTAGGCTGGGAAGATCCAGCTGCATTTATTATGTCTGCTGAAACTGATGTCAATGGGATCGTTTGGGAGAATTTTACAGCATCCCAGCAAGCAGAGGAAATTAAAGAAATATGGTCAGAGGTTAATTATCAACCTGAACCTTAAAACTTTCGTTCTTTTTCTGGTTTAATTTTTGCTGTTTCTCAAGCAGGAATAATCAACTTCCAGGCTGGTTTCAAAATATCTAGCAGACGTGGGCGTAAATAAATTTACCATTAGTAAATCCTAGAAGCACCGCAATTAAATACTTCTGACTTCTGTACGGACGTTCCATCGAACGTCTCTACTTCTGACTTTATGCGAAGCGATGCTAGCGAGTTGCTAGAGTTATAGGTCAAATTTGCGATCGCCCTCCAGAAATTTTATTTTCCCAACTCTGCCAAGTGCGATCAAATTTGAATCTAGTTAAAAAAATCTTGTTGATAAAGATGTTTAACTATTGCTGCATCAGTAAGGTTGTATTGCAAAGGGGTAATAGTAATATAGCGATCGCGAATTGCTTGAACATCAGTCAAAATATGAGGCGGTAAATTAACATCTTCTGGCTGCTCAATATCTTCGACAATTTCTCCTTCTAACCAATAATAACTTTTGCCACGCGGGTCGAGTCTTTTGGCAAATTTTTCAATATAGCGCCGCAAACCCTGACGCGTCACCATCACCCCCGCTATTTGTGAAGCTTCTACAGGGGGAATATTAACGCTAAGTAAAGGTGGTTTAGGATAATCCTCATCTGCCAATTGCTTGACCAGTTTAAGGGCAAAATCAGCAGCAGGTTGAAACTCAAAAGCCGAAAAGCTCGCCAAACTAAATGCTACACTGGGAATGCCTTCCAAAGCTCCTTCCATTGCAGCCGATACCGTTCCAGAATATAGAACATCAGTACCCAAATTTGGACCATGATTAATCCCCGAATAAACAAAATCGGGACGAATTTTTAAGACAGCGCTGAGGGCAAACTTAACACAGTCGGCGGGAGTGCCAGAACAAGACCATGCAACTACATTGCGATCGAAGATAGAATCAACTTCTTTGGCTCTAATTGGCTGGTGAAGGGTTAAACCGTGTCCAGTAGCCGAACGTTCGCGATCTGGGCAAACCACCGTCACCTGATGACCAGCTTGAGCAAGAGTATCAGCTAAAGTCCGCACGCCTAAAGCAAAAATACCATCATCGTTGCTAATCAAAATATTGCTCATTAATCATCCGCTAGGTTGAAATTAATCATTGCTACAAACCATAGCAAAAAATAGCTTGAAGAAACGTTTAAGTCTATTATTTTCCAGTTACTCGGTTGCTGGAATAACAAAACTTTTACAGCCACGTAATTATTGCTTTTTAAATCTAAAGCTTTATGAGTTGTTCCTCCTAGTCCTTCTCCTAAAAAATCTATGATACTGTATTGTTCTATTATTAATTCTCTCAAGCGATGTAGCATTTTTAAAACTTTGTTGAAGTCGCAAATATTGTATACCAGAATCGTGCCTTATAACGCGCAGCGTTTAGCGCATGAGTGTCAATAGTTAATTATCATTCGTAGTCTAGTTAAAATAAAAATAGCAGTATTGTTCGCTCAAACAAACCAGAAAGTAACTACAAATATATTTAAGATTTGAAATTCAGGAAAATGGCTACTTTACAGCAAAAAAGAACAGAAAACATTGAGGGTAATTTCTACGTTGACTCTAGCTGTATCGACTGCGATACTTGCCGTTGGATTGCCCCTGAAGTATATAATCGTCAAACATCTCAATCAGCGGTATATCATCAACCATCCACAGATAAGGAAGAATTGCTGGCAATGCAGGCTCTTTTGGCTTGTCCTACCGCTTCTATTGGCACAGTAAATAAACCAACGGGAATTAAGCAAGCGCAACAGACTTTTCCGATCCCAATCGAAAACAATGTTTATTACTGTGGCTATCATTCAGCGGCCTCTTATGGTGCAGCTAGCTATTTTATCCAACGACCAGAAGGCAATATTTTAATTGATTCACCTCGATTTGCTGCACCGCTAGTTAAGCAGATCGAAAAAATGGGTGGCATCAAATATATGTACCTTACCCATCAAGACGATGTTGCCGATCATCAAAAGTTTCAGCAGCATTTTAATTGCGAGCGTATTTTACATCAAGACGACATTCAGCCAGCTACCAAAGAAGTTGAAATTAAACTATCAGGATACGAACCTGTAGAATTAGCTCGAGATCTACAAATTATCCCTGTACCAGGACATAGCAAGGGTCATACAGTATTGCTTTATCAAAACAAGTTTCTCTTCACAGGAGATCATCTAGCTTGGTCGTCTTATCTTGAGCAGCTTTCTGCTTTTCCTCGTTTTTGCTGGTATTCCTGGACAGAACAAATAAAATCAATGGAAAAACTGGCTAACTACACTTTTCAGTGGGTTTTGCCTGGTCATGGTCGTCGCTATCACGGTGATGTTGCTACTGTTAAACAGCAAATGCAGCTGTGTATTAGTTGGATGAAACAACAATAAAAATCAACTACCCACGCAAAAATTTTTACAATAAATTGTTGGTTTATAGTTTCTTAAATCTACTAGGGAATACTAGTTTTATAGACCAAATTTAAAGTTAGGAAGAAATTTTCATGTTACCAGGATGGGTGGTTTCTCGAACTATTCCTGTTGAGACTCTTGTAGGTTTAATCACGGGTCAATACAAACTCTATGGTGGAGTAATACGCCATGCAGCAGGTACACCATATGCGGGGCAAATAATTAGACATTTAATTCCTACTACACTAAGTCCACTTGGTGCTATTCCAGGACTTAACTTTATTCCAGGTATTATTGCTTACTCTCAACTGAATCAAGTAAAGGAGATGAATAAGTTCACTACCCATCAGTTGATGCAGATGTCTGGGCAGATTTCCTCGCTATCTCGAACTACCCAACAAGTTCTTCAAATTGCCACAGGGACAGCATACCTATCTGGTTTAGGTTTGACCATAAGTTGTATTGGCTTTGCTTTAATTAACAAAAAGCTTAACACTATTGACAGCAAGCTCAAAGATATTCAGAAAGATATTAAGGCGATCGAATATTTTCTTGAGAGTAGCGAGCGAGCTAAACTACGTGCTGCTTTGAATGCTTTATTAAAAATCGATGCAAAAACCGCAATAGAACATCGTCATACGATTCTACACAACTCTAGAAATGTTCTTGCCGAAATCAATATGCGCTATCGAGAACTTTTATCTGAAGCAGACAAGATTGAAACGGCAACGATCTACGAAGAATACTTTTCTCTAACTGCTTTATCTCAAATTCGATGTACCGCAGAGTTGGGAATGCTAGATATTGCTTGTAAAGAGATAGAAGAAATTAATTTGTTCTGGCAAACTCAAGCTCGTCGTATTGCTAAAGAAATATTAGTAGGAATGTATCCAGAGAGATTTTTGGCAACTGATTTTGCAGATGATGTATCAATTACCGAATTGGTTGAGTGGTTAGATTTTACCTATCAGGAAAACAAGGGCTTGTGCTGGATCGATGAGTTGAGACTTGACATGAATGAGGTATGGTATTGCAGTTGGCTCAAAAATAATTATTCAGGACTAAATAAAAATAAAGGAATTGGCATAGAAAGAGAAAAAAAGATTATTATCCCTAGTTTGAGAAAACTCATTGCCAGAAGTTCAATTTTTGAAAGTTATACTGCACAATATGAACTTTTAGAAGCTCAACAAATCAAGCCCTCAGATTTGGAACAGCAGGTTGCTAATTTACCAGAATCATCATTGGTTGAAGGTTATTTAATTTTAGAATCAACTCAAAAAGAAGTTGTAGAAGTAGCAGTATAAAAAGTTTTTAAAATATAAATACCATAGCTTTCTACTCAATGCTACAAAAAAGGATAAGAAACCAAAGACGCTAATCTTACAATCTCTTATCCCGTCTATTTTTTAAAAATTTAGCTAAGAGCTAACAGCTAACAGCTTTAAATTCTAGTTGTAAACCTTACCGCCACCCCAAAGGATGCCGCGGATTTCGGGTTGAATTAGAATATGTCCTGCAACAGCCTGTAGATCTTCATCAGTCAAATTACGCATAATTGGATAAAGATCCGAGCGGGTAGTATTGGGGTGAAATTCATAAATATCTTTCTCGCCATCATAGGTTGTAGGATGCTTAAGATAATCAACAATTCCCTCGATATTGTCTCTAGCAGGATATGCACCAGACAATGCAGTTAAACCCAAATTAACGTTAGGATTAGTTTTAGTCACGCCACCTTTATGACAGTAGGTACAGCTATTAACAAATACTTTTTGTCCTTGTTTAACTTCTTTTAGACTCAAAGTGATTGTGTCACCTTTGTCATTACGTGGAACAGTACGAATACTTTCGTCTAGTTCAACTGCATTAACGCTACCAATATTAAATTGAATTGCCAAAAATAGAGCAGCTATAGCAGCCAATAAAAATCGCTTCAACATTGTTCTCCTCAAAGTTTTAATTTGATCGAGGTGCTATTTGTGATGCACCAGTATACATAATCTTCAGTTACTTATCTTGACAGAGTACTGATATGGTTCATAAAAACGGTAACCAATCTTATCGCCGTGAACAGATATAGAAACTATGGTCACTAAAATAAATTGCTTTTACTTAGCTTCTGAATTGGTCTTAGTGGCCAAAATTTCCATGATTATTGTTTTGGCATCTTCTAATGCTAAACAGGTGCGTTCATTTTTATAGTTGATTTTAAAGCGATCGCAAAGCTCAAATACGGCTTGTTCTTCAAGCTTATATTCTGCTGCAATATCAGCAATTGACAGTTCTGCAAAACCCATAAGTACGGTCTATCTAAATCTTTTTAATGAAGACTAAATGATTAATAAATGGTCAGAATTCAGTAATTATGTATTATACTAGGATTTCGTTTAAGTCGAGACAAGCAATAATACTCAGCACAACTGTTTGCTCCCAAATATTATTAGCTATCATCTCATTTAATAGAACTTATTGCTGCACAAATTTGACTGATTTCATTAGAAATGTCGCTTCAGGTAAAGAAAACGATCTTGTTAGGTTAGCTATCAGCTGTTAGCTTTGGCGGTCGTATGAGGGAACAACAAAGAGCGCAAATCCACTACTTGACCAATTACCGCGATCGCTGGTGCTTGAAATTGTGTAGCTGCAACTTGTTCGACGATGGTGACTAAAGTTCCAATTAGTTGAGTCTGGTCTGGTCTGGTTCCCCAACGAATCAAAGCAATGGGGGTTTGGGGAGTCATACCTCCTGCTAATAACAGAGGAATAATCCGCGGCAAATTGTGTACTCCCATATAGATGACAATCGTTTCCGAACCTTGAGCGATCGCCTGCCAGTTCACTTCTGGGCGATATTTTTCGGTGGCTTCGTGTCCAGTCACAAAAGTAACCGATGAATTATAGTGACGATGGGTAACGGGAATGCCTGCATAGGCTGGAGCAGCAATTCCTGAAGTGATTCCTGGGACGACCTCTACCTCTACCCCTGCTTTGACCAAATCGGCCATTTCTTCCCCGCCTCTACCAAAAACAAAGGGATCGCCCCCTTTGAGACGCACTACAATGGGGTTAGTTTCAGCTTTTAGTCGCAATAAATCTGTTGTCTGAGCTTGAGGCAAAGAATGACGATCCTTGCGCTTGCCTGCGTTAATTTTTTCGGCTTGAGGGTCGATCATGGCTAGTATTTCAGCGCTAACCAAGGCATCATAAATAACTACATCAGCGTGTTCTAAGAGAGTTTTTCCTTTGATCGTCAGTAATCCAGGATCTCCTGGACCTGCTCCCACCAAATAAACCTTACCTATATATTTTCGTTGATTCATAGTTTAAGCTTCCTGGGCAATCAATTCCGCTAAAACTTCGGTTGCTCCTAATGGCTGACCCAAAACTAATTCCACCTGAGTATGCTTTTGTTGGAGGAGGGCAATTTCTTGAGTGATCGCCTCAGTAATTTTCCCAGGAAACAAAAAATAGGGCACAATTGCCATCTTTTTAGTGCCAGATGCTATTTGTAATTCAATATGTTGAGCAAATTTAGGTGCAACAGACCAATAGGCGATCGTCGCGTTCAACTGGCTAGCCAAGTTTTGGTAGTAATTATTTACTCCCGATAACCGACTTCCGTGAGCAATTAAAATACGCGTTTGAGCCGATAGTTCGGCAAATTTACGTGATAGCAGTGGAACTATTCCCGAATATTTACCTAAATACGGAGATAATTCAATAGTAACTTGATTATTAATTTGTTTTATGGCTAAAGCAATTTCAGCGGGAATATCTTGCTGAACATGAACTCCAGGCGCTAAAAATAACGGTATAACCTTAATCTGCTCGAGTCCTTGCTGTTTTGCTTTTTGAGCAAAGTTCACTAAGGTTTCGTTTAAAGATGTGGGAGCTAACTCCAAAGCAGCTACGTCTATCAAAGGCTCTTTTGACAACAAATCTGAGGTGATGAGCGTTTTCAGCTCATAATTGGGCAACCTTGTCTTATAGCAATTTAGCTGAGCTAATATGTTTTTAGATTTATACTTGGTTACCAATAATTGTCTTAGGTCAGAAGCCGCAGCTTGAGTTCGACAGTCCCTACTACCGTGAAAAACCAATAAATAAGCGTAAGATAAAATCAAATAAATTACCCAGAGCGTAAATGAATTAGCTAGAGAAACTTAAACAGTTAATCTCTAAAATTATAACGATTAGAACAGTTTATTCTGTAGTAAATGATATATCTTAAATGTAAGTATTAGTATTTATACTAATATAGCTGTCAAAATAAATTAAAAATCTAATCTATCACCGTAAAAATTAAAACTTTCTAGACTTATAATATGTTGAGTAATAACTCTAATGTTCAAAATGCAAGCAGCTCTGCTTCGAGAGACTCTTTAGATGTCAATTTAAGTGAATACTTCGTCAAGATCAAAAGACGCTGGAAACCCGCCTTAGCAATATTTCTTTTGACTTTAGGAGTCACTGGAGCTTTGAGTTTATTACAGCAAAAAACATATCAAGCAGAAGGAAAACTGTTATTTAAGCAAAGAAGTGCAGGAGCGATCGGAGATATTGGCGAACAGGCAGGTACTCTGGAGACAATTTTAACCGACCAAACTCCTCTTAGTACCCAAATCGAAGTCTTAGAATCTGAGCCAGTTATCCAACAGGTAATTGATCGCCAAAGACTAACCGATCAAGAAGGCGAGCCTTTAACGCCTGAAGACTTTAGAAAAAAACTGACTACAGGAGTTGTAGGTGGAACAGACGTAGTCGAAATTAGCTATAAGCATCCTAATCCCAAGACGGCTTCGGAGATAGTTAATAGTTTAATGGATGTATATATCCAGACGCAGATTAAAGGCAATCAGTCTGAACCTGCCGCTGCCAGAGCATTCCTCGACAAGGAGATGCCTACCGTCGAGGCGAAAGTTAAGAATGCAGAGTCAGAAATTTCAGCTTTTAGAACTGAAAACAGCATTGTCGATCTTGCCGAAGAAAAAAAAGGTTTAGTTAGTAATTTAGGAGCATTGAATCAGCAGATTTCAACTACAGGCTCTGAGCTACAAGGAATGCAGGCTCAATCTGCTGCTTTACAGAGTCAATTAGGATTGAGCTTAAACCAGGCAGTAGCAGCAAATCAACTTGGTTCTTATCCTGAAGTTCAAAGTATTTTAGAACAGCTTGCTCAGACTGAATCTGACTTATCGAAAGAGCGACAAAGGTTTAATGAACAACATCCTGCTGTGATTAGCCTGAATGAAAAGAAAACCGCTTTAACCCAACAGCTAAGAGGTTTGATTGCTGCCAATGTAGGCGAAGGTGTTAACGTATCTCAAGGCTTGCTGCAAAATAATAATGGCACTAAAGAAAATCAGCTAGAAAAATTTATTAGTTTAAAAATTGAAGAGCTTAGTCTTCAAAGGCAGGTAAGCTCTTTATATCAATCTCAGCAAGAATATTTAAAACGAGCCAAAGACTTACCCAGACTAGAAAAGCAAGAGCGGGAACTAGTCCGCACTGCCGAATCGGCCGGGAAAACCTATGAAACGCTACTAAACAATTTGCAGGAAGCGCAAATAGCTGAGAACAATGAGAGTGGTAATGCCGATGTGGTTGAATATGCCGCCATACCTGAAAAAGGCAACTCGGGCAAAGCACCATTACTCGGCATGGGTATTGTATTAGGAGCATTACTGGCAAATTTGTCAATTATTCTCTTGGAAATGCAGGATCGCTCTATACAGTCTTTGGCGGAAATCAAAAAGAAATTTCCCTATAAAACTGTTGGCATAACTCCGCTTGAGCCACCAAGCTATCAAGACAGAATAGTAACTAGGGATGAACCAGATTCTTTTTCTAGTGAAGTCTATCGAATGATTCAGGCTAACCTAAAGTTTTTAACCAGCGACAAGCCTCCTAGAGTTATTTTGGTAACTAGTTCTGTTCCCGAAGAAGGAAAATCTACGGTTGTAGCTAACCTAGCTGCTGCGATCGCTCAACTGGGTCGTAATGTTTTATTGGTGGACGGGGATTTACGCCGTTCTTGTCAACACACTCTCTGGGGAGTTGATAATACTCACGGGTTAAAAGATATTGTCACTAATAATCAAAGTCCGATAGCTGTTATTAAGCGGCCAATGCCTAAATTAAGCGTGTTGACCAGCGGCAGGGTTGAGTCTAATCCCTTGGCTCTTCTGGACTCTCCCGAACTAAGCGATTTTATTGGTCGCTCGCGCCGAGAATATGACCTCATATTGATTGATGCGCCACCTTTGCCTGTCACCGCAGATGTACTGACTTTAAGTAAGTTAGTTGATGGTATTTTGTTTGTCGCTAGACCTGGCGTAGTAGAACAAGAAAGTGCCGATCTAGCTCAGGAAGCTTTGGCAACCACGGGACAAAAAGTTTTAGGAATGGTGGTTAATGGAGTTAAGCCTAATGATTTTGACCGCTATTCTTATCATGGTCGCTACGGTAAAAAATATTTTAGCCAAGGCAGTATTCAACACCAAGGCACAAACAATCTTCAGAATAATCAAAACTTATCCAACGTTCCAGAAGGCAATAACTCTAAAGGTAACGTCAGCAGAGCCAAGCTATAGTTGCCGAGATGTCGCTCAGATTTTGCTCATTGGTAGAAAATCTGGGAAAAGTCAGGTTAAGTGGCTATGCTAAGCGCGATCTGGCTTAGTGATTAGCTTTTATTTAAATTAGAGTCTTGGTCAACGTTGATTAATTTGATTAATTTTTTAGCTCGCTTCAGGTAGGTAACGGCGATCGTGTAAGATTAACCAACGGTCAGAGAATGGGACACTTGAATTTGATTCACAAAAAGCCGATCGGCTTGTACAATTCATCTAATAGGTTCTGTCGTAGAACAGCGGAACAGTCTCTTCCCTGTGATCTATACCAATTCTTTTCGGTACAGTTATCTGGCAAATATGACTCTACAACTGCGCGTTTATGTTCCAGAACATCCTCTGATTAAACATTGGCTGTCGGTTGCTCGTGACGTTAATACTCCATCGGTACTATTTAAAAGTGCTATGACTGAATTAGGGCGATGGTTGGCTTATGAAGCGACGAGAAATTGGCTACCCACGGTAGATACAATGATACAAACTCCTTTGACTCAATGTCCTGGAACTTTTGTCAATCCCGAAATGCCAATCGGCATAGTGCCGATTCTGCGCGCTGGTTTGGTTCTTTTGGAGGAAGTACAGAAAGTTTTGCCGATCGCAGCAGTTTACCATATAGGTTTGGCTCGTGACGAGTCATCTCGTGAACCTAGCTGTTATTTAAACAAGCTACCCCAAAGTTTTGCTCCTCAAACTAGGATTATGATTTTAGAACCTATGTTGGCAACAGGAGGATCGATTATGATGGCAATGAAGGAAATTACCAGTCGAGGCGTTAAGCCAGATTTAATTCGTATTGTCTCTGTTGTTGCTGCGCCTCCTGCTTTAAGGCAGCTAAGCGAAAATTATCCTGGATTAGAGATTTACACCGCTATTATTGATGAAGGACTCAACAGCAAAGGATATATCGTCCCAGGTTTGGGAGATGCAGGCGATCGCGCTTTTGGTACTTAAACAATTAGCTAATCTTAAAGTAAGCATTCATTTGATAATTTAATCACTTAATCACTATGAGTCAACAAAATAATTTTGGTAGTGGATTTGTTTTAGGTTCGGTAATTGGTGGGGTGGTAGGCGGCTTGATTGGCACAGTACTTGCTACCCGGAATGAGCGGCAAATTACCAACCAGGAAAATTCTCGCCTAGAAAATGGCAGCGAAATTTCGTTTGGCAGTGAAGAAAGTATTGAACTAGCTCGTCATGGCTTAGAAGACAAAATTGCCCAGTTAAACCTGGCGATTGATGATGTAAGACAGCAGTTAGGGACAGTCAAAGCGAATTCTTTAGAGCAAGAGTAATTCTACTTTTCTCAAGCAGTTATGGTTTTGAACCAAAGAAACACTAAGTTGACGACAAATATGAGTATTTTTCAGCAAATTTTAAGTGCGATCGACAACCCCGAACAAGAAGCCAACACTAATCAACTAAGTTCAATCTTCGATACGGTACAGCAGTTAAGCGGAAATTATCAGGCGAATCCTAGCGCGGTACAGTCAGCAATGTCCATCGTGGGCAACTATACCAAATCGGCATTACAACAACAGCGTCGTCAAGGTGGTACGGCTCAGGTAAATCAGCTGATCGAACGGTTTGGTGGTACTCAGGCTAGCCCTCAAGTTTTATCTACTTTGTTTGGTAGTTCTCAGCTACAGGAGATGATTCTGCAAATTAGCCGTCGCACTGGTTTAAATTCTCAGACAATTCAGGCAATGCTGCCCATTTTAGTTCCTTTGGTCTTAAATTTCCTAAGAACAGGTAACAACAAAAGAAATGTACAGGGGAGTAATCCTGTTTTAAATAGCTTTTTGGATTCTGACGGTGATGGTGATGTCGATTTAAACGACATGATGAACATGGCATCCCGCCATCTTGGTCGTTAGAATTAATAATTGCTTTGCTACGACGAGATAAGAAGGCTTATCCTCTGATTCATTCTGTATAAAAGTCCCCTAAAGGATATGCCCGTGCATGATATGCCCTAAAGGACTAGCTGAGTCTTCGACTTGCTACGCAATCGCGTCGCGAAGCGGTATGCTTTAGCATTTGCGTAGCTTATCATGCACGGGCAAACGCGTCCTAAAGGATACCGCTTCGCATATCGCACAGATGTAGCCGTCAGGCTTCTCGAAGAGTACGCAGATGAACGCAGATGAAAACAGATGGTTGATTTACTTGCCAACCAGGTTTTAGTTTTTGGTCAGTTAGCTGATTTTCCAGCTAATGCGCGAGAACTGGTTTTAATTGCTTTAATTACCAAACCCTTGGGGCTGAAGTAATAAGTAATTAGGAAAGAAACTCGCTACTTGCTACTGGCTACTCGCTACTCGTGAATTTCCGTTCGGTCACTAAAGTACAGCTAACCCAGTTACCTTTTTCGTTATAGCTGCGGATAATTCTCTGCCTGAGGTTAGGTTGAAGCAGCCAGCCCATTTCTAAAACAAAATTGTGACCTAGCTTAACCTCCAGAGGGCAGTTGCAGGATGCACCGTCAGGAAGCAACATAATTTGAGTTGGTAAATCACTGTTGTCAAACAATAATTTGCTGCCGTCTATTCTGGCACTAGAGCTGATAGTTTGATTGCCAAAGGATAAGCTTTGCTTAATATAGTTACTATTTTTTTGTTCAATCTGTAGATGGCTAGTAAACCTGCTTGGCTCTCTAAGATCTGCATATAAAGTAATCGCATCTCCCTGCCATGTTCCTAATAGGCTATCTAAGGTTAAGGTTGGTCTTTCTGGCACTTTACTATCAGGTAATTTTTCTCTGATTAGCACTACCCTTTCTAGTTGAGAAGAAGTGTTATAAAGTTCCACCATCCTTAGTCTACGAGAACCATCGCCAACCTGATTATCAATTAAGCCAAATTCAGCACCAAAGGTACTATAAGGGCCCCACTGCATACTTCCTTGAGAAAAAGCACCGTTCTCAAAAAATAAGATGCTGCGGTTAAGCGAATCATAGTCCACCACTACATCGCGAGTAGGCTCATCTGGTGGTAGATAACGAACTACCTGATGAACGTTTTGATTGTGGTTAAGTCCTTCAAGAGTTACTAAGGTAGGAGTATCGACTGTTTCTTCTCCTTGAGGCGAGAAACGAGTAAATGAGCCATGCCATTGACCTAAATTTTTGAGAAAGCAATCCCATTGTGCCAGCATATATTTCCGCGATCGAGGTAAAGTAGGCAATAAGGCTTACCAGTTTTTGATTGAGTTAAAACCAAGCTTTGCCTAGCTGATTGAGTACTAGTTAATAATTTTACTTTAATAGCAGTAACTCAAAATTTATTATGATATGAGGTACGAATTAATCAAACTAGCAGACACGTGATTCCCAGACTGCATCCAGACACCATTGAAGAGGTACAGCAGCGAGTTGATATTGTTGATGTCATCTCAGAGCATATTGTCTTACGCAAACGAGGCAAAGATTTTTTGGGCTTATGCCCCTTTCACAACGAAAAGACACCAAGCTTTAGCGTCAGCCAAGATAAGCAGCTATATTATTGTTTTGGCTGTAGCGTAGGAGGAAATGCCTATAAGTTTTTGATGGAGATTGGGAAACAGTCTTTTGCCGAAGTAGTACTCGATCTAGCTCGTCGCTACCAGGTTGAAATAAAAACAGTTGAACCAGAACAAAGACAAGAAATTCAGCGTCAGCTAACTTTAAAGGAACAGCTATACGAAATTATAGCGATCGCCTCCAGCTTTTTTCAACACGCTTTGCAGGCCTCTCAGGGAGAAACTGCTCTAACTTATCTTCGTCAGCAAAGAAAGATTGAAGATACAACTATTAGTAACTTCGGGCTTGGTTATGCTCCTGCGGGGTGGGAAACACTTTATCGGTATTTAGTCGAGCAAAAACGTTATCCTGTAAATCTGGTAGAAGAAGCAGGATTAATTAAACCGAGAAAAACAGGCAGTGGATACTATGATGTCTTTCGCGATCGCCTAATTATCCCAATTGCCGATCTCCAGGGCAGAATTATTGGCTTTGGTAGTCGTAGTCTCAACGAGGAAGACCAACCTAAATATCTTAACTCCCCTGAAACTCCTTTATTTGATAAAAGCAAGACTCTATTTGCTTTAGATAAAGCTCGAAGTAACATCACCCAAGCAGACTGTGCAGTAGTGGTAGAAGGCTATTTTGATGCGATCGCTCTTCATGAGGCGGGAATTGAAAATGCAGTGGCATCTTTGGGTACAGCTTTCACTCAAGAGCAACTTAAGCAGTTGCTTCGCTTTACTCCTTCTAAGCAGGTAATTCTCAATTTTGATGCCGATAACGCAGGAAACAAAGCCACCGAGAGAGCGATCGGGGAATTGGAAGATCTAGTTTATGGTGGAGTGGTACAGCTACGGATTCTTAATCTGCCCGATGGTAAGGATGCTGACGAATTTATCAAAGGCAGAGAGGATGGGGTAGTAATCTATTTTCAGGCTCTAGAAAATGCTCCACTATGGTTAGATTGGTTAATTAATCGTTTGTTAGCCGCTAAGAACCTGAAAGCTGCGGACGAGTTTCAGCAGGTAGCAGCAGGAATGATCAAGCTGCTCAATAAGCTACAGGATGCTAACCAGCGCAACCATTACCTTACCCATTGTGCCGAATTGCTAAGTCTGGGAGATGCCAGATTAGTTTTACAAAATTTGGCTAGCCTCAAATCGCAAATCAAGACGGCTCGTCCTAGATATCAAGATAAGCATACTTATCGTAAACAGAGCAACTCCGTCTTTAAACCAGCTTTGGCGATCGCTACTAATCCTGAAAGCGAACTATTAGAACAAGCCGAGGCTCTGTTGTTGCGGATTTATATTCACTATCCGCGCTATCGAGACAAAATTATCGAGGAGTTAGAAGCTAAAGATTTGTTGTTTAATCTCGCCGCTCATCGGTTTTTGTGGCAACAAATTATTGCCGTCGAAGCGGAAATACCCCTCTCATCAATGAGCAATCTTAATCCTTTACTCAGTGAATTACATAATCGTAGTCCAGATTTTCCCCCAACCATGATGGCTGTGACTAAACTATTTCATTTAGATGAAAAAACTCAAGAAGATGTTTTTCGTGCCGAAGTTCGAGTCGAGGGCGCGATCGCTTCTTTGGAACAGGTAAACTATCAACAACGTCAGATCTACTGTTCTCAGCAGCTACAAAATCTTAACCTATCCACAGATTTAAAGCTGATGGAATATTATTATCAAGAAATCCAAATCGCCGTCGAAAAAATTAGGCAGCTAGAACAAATACGTTTAAATTACGCTCAAGACCCTGTTTTATAGATAAAAAGACGGGGCGTACAAGCCCTGACGGACGGCTGAAATATTCGAGGCAACCTCGAATATCGCGTCCTCCCCTTCGAGGGCAGGGTCAGCCCCTCACCAATAACTGATTACTGCTTTACTGTTTTTCAATCATGTAGTTGGTAATATTCTTACAGTAGAAAGTAAGAGGAATTGCGATCGCCATGTCATCAGTCAACGGTGTAATCATGCAGTACTTCCATTGGTATCTCAACCCTGATGGAACATTATGGCAACAAGTGGCGAATCGAGCCAAAGATTTAGCAGCAGCAGGAATTACTGCGCTTTGGCTTCCCCCAGCCTATAAAGGTAGTGCGGGAGGCTATGACGTTGGTTACGGTGTTTATGATATGTACGATCTGGGAGAATTTGAGCAAAAAGGATCGACTCGGACGAAATACGGTACAAAGCAAGAGTACTTAGCCGCAATCAAGGCTGCACAGCAGACGGGATTAAAAGTATATGCCGACGTGGTATTGAATCATCGCGATGGCGGAGATGAGACGGAAAAAGTTCAGGCTGTCCCTGTAGCTTGGGACAATCGCAATTATGCGGTAGGAGATTCCCGCGAAATAGAAATATATACTAAATTTAATTTTGCTGGGCGGGGAAACAAATACTCTGATTTTAAATGGAGTGCCGCGCATTTTGATGCCGTTAATCATAATGCCTATAATTGGAACGACCATCAGGTTTATCAACTTACAGATAAAAAGTTTGAGACTGATGTTGACCCCAGAAACGGCAATTACGATTTCTTAATGGCTTGCGATTTAGATATGAGTAGTGAAGCTGTACGTAACGAATTAGCAGCTTGGGGTAAATGGTATTTGGAAACTACAGGAATAGACGGTATTCGTATTGATGCTGTTAAACATATTAGCTATCTATTTTTTAATAGCTGGCTGGACTTTCTCAGAAATCTGCCCCATGCCGAGCGAGATCTGTTTGCGGTAGGCGAATATTGGTCAGATGATATTGGTTCACTACACAGCTACATCACTAACACCAAAGGTAAAATGTCTTTGTTTGATGTACCCCTGCACTATAATTTTCATCGAGCCAGTAAAAGTGGTCAAAACTATGACCTACGCCAAATCTTTGACAATACTTTGATTCAAGGTCAACCTAGTCTGGCGGTAACTTTTGTCGAAAATCATGATTCTCAACCTCTACAGGCTTTGGAGTCTCCTGTAGAGCCTTGGTTTAAGCCTTTAGCCTATAGTCTTATTTTGCTCAGAAGAGAAGGCTACCCCTGCATCTTTTATGGCGACTACTATGGCGCACACTATAAAGACAAAGGTAGAGACGGCAATGAACACGAAGTTTGGCTTGACGATCATCATTGGATCATTGATAAATTACTTTATGTCCGTCAGCATTTTGCCTACGGTGAGCAGTATAGTTACTTTGATAATGCCAATCTCGTCGGATGGACAAGACTAGGAGACTTAGAACATCCACAGGCGATCGCCGTAATTCTGAGTAATGGCTGGGGTGGCAAAAAATGGATGGAAGTAGGCAAACCTCATACTACTTTTTATGACATCACCGAACATATTTCTGATACAGTAACCACTAACGAACATGGTTGGGGTGAATTTAGCTGCAAAGGCGGTTCGGTATCGGTTTGGATTTCTCATTGAACCTAAGAGCGATCGCTATTTTTGCTTAATATATTGCTTCAGAAACGAGATATACAGTCAAACGAAGAATTAAACAAGACAAAATAGAAAATAGCCAAAATAAATAGAGCTTCATGAATTTTTTTACCTGAAGCTCTATTCTTTATTAAATGACTATCGAAAGTAAACTTCGATTCGGCAGAGATAATATCTAGTTACATTGTGCCGTTTTGCATTACTTGCATTAAATGCTCTTTAATCTTCTGCACGTGTTCTGAGTCGGATTGCTTGAGATTTTCAAACAATTCAATACAAGGTTGAGAATCTGCTGTTTTGGCATCTTCAATGTATTTATCATATGCTGCAATAGCTTTACCTTTTTCATGGAGTATAGTTACCCAGTCATATTCTAAATTGCTAAGGTTTTGGACAGACATAATTTTTGCTCCTGTTAAATTTAAGTGTCTAATTTAATATGAGCGAATTTCTCAAGAATAAACATCTATCAATATTCTGAGACTAAAAATTATTTGGGGATGTCGCTACTTTCGCGATTTACCAGCGGCGACATACTGTTAAAATTACAATAAACCTCCAGGCTACTAGCGCGTCCAGATTAATTTGTTGGGTATTGAAATTTATTTTCAGCCCCCTACCCTTTAAGCTTGGTAGGGGAAACAGCCCAGTACTTTATCCTAGACGTGGTACTACATTTAGCTCGAAAGTGATTTATTTTCGGCAACTATCTTGACTGAGATTTAAAAATTATGGTGCATTGTATAGCTTCACAAAGCCAAAAAATTCTGCTTCAGAATCAATAATAACAAGCATATAATCAACAAAAATATTTATGAGCGCTCTTTTAGATCGAGAACCACAAACCTATCAAGGACAATTCGGCGAATATAAGATTACTAAGCGCGATCGCCTGGAAGTAATTATTTATCGTGCGGGGTTGGTAGTTGCTGCTGCCAGCTTTGCGATCGCCAGTTATCTCTTTTTTGCTCAGGGAAAAACTGCTTTGCCAACTCTTACTCCTTTATTTATGATTTTTTCTGTTGGTTTAGGGGTAAGTCTATTTTACATTCATATTTATATGAAGGCATTACATCGAGTATTGCAGGGCTTTTGGTTAATTGGTACAGTTGCCACAGTGGCGATCGCCATTTCTAGTCATGAACCTTTGGCACTATATATTTATAATCATCCCTTGACTTTGTTTGGCACAGGATTTACTTTTGCAGCCTTGACAGGAATCTTTTTTAAAGAGGCTTTTTGTTTTAATCGCTTAGAAACCAAAATTCTGACTCCTGTTGTACCTTTACTGCTATTAGGACACATAACTGGAATACTTACTGTTGAAATACAACAAGCGTTGCTGGGAATTTGGACAATTGGCTTTAGCGTCTTCGCAATCAGAAAAATGACTCAGGAAATCGATCCTGATATCGGTGATAAATCAGTATTCGCCTATTTAAAACAGCAAGAAAAGCCAGTAGAGAAAGCTCTATAGAATATAAACAATAAGCATATAGGTAATAGATGATTGTTTTAAAGCAGTTTAATCATCTAAATATTGCTTTGGCGACTAAAAACTAACAGCTAAAAGCTAACAGCTAACAGCTATAAAGTAACAAATTAGCAATGCTAAAATTCAACTATGACTAATACAGCTAATCTAAGAATTGTTTCTCTGCTGCCTAGTGCTACAGAGATTATTGACTGTTTGGGTTTGACTGACTCTTTAGTTGGACGTTCGCATGAATGTAATTATCCTCTTTCAATCAAAGATTTACCCGTATGTACAGAAGCCAGACTAAATAGTGATAAAAAGAGTGGCGAAATAGATGCAGATGTGCAAACTCTGATGCAAAAAGCCCTCAGTATCTACAAAATTAAAACAGAAGTCTTAGAACAGCTACAGCCGACTCATATTCTGACTCAGGATCAATGTGATGTATGTGCGGTTAATTTACCAGATGTAGAACGTGCGATCGCGCAACTAACCAATTCTAACCCCCAAATTATTTCACTCCAGCCAGATTTATTAAAAGAAGTCTGGGACGATATTGAACGAGTGGCAAAAACTTTCGCAGTTGAAGCCAAACCTATTTTAGGCAAATTACAACGTCGAATTGATGGCATTTCTAATCGGGTTCAAGTTTTGATAACTGAAAAACCTACTGTCGTTGCTTTAGAGTGGACAGAACCCTTGATGGTAGGTGCAAATTGGATTCCCGAACTAATTGAAATTGCTGGAGGTGAACCACTTTTGAGCGTCAAGGGAGAGCATTCTCCATATTTGTTTTGGGAAAGCTTAATTGATGTCGATCCAGAGATCATTGTGATTATGCCCTGTGGATTTAACTTAGAACGTACCGCACAAGAATCTAAAATTCTCACCAAACATCCAGCCTGGAAAACTTTAACCGCAGTCAAAAACGGTAAAGTTTTTATTACCGATGGTAATGCCTATTTCAATCGTCCTGGACCTCGGTTAGTTGATTCAGCCGAGATTTTGGCAGAGATATTTCATCCCGAATTATTTAATTTTGGTTATAAAGGAAAAAGCTGGAAGCCATTTTCATAACCCAAGTTTAGTTTAGTACTAAAGAAAGATACTTAAGCCTGGCAGCAATTGATAGTTTAAAAGACACAAACGTACAGCACAGGCAAAATATGACATTATCAGTTGCAGTATTAAGTCCAAATACCGAGCTAGGACGAGAAACGATCGCGCAGTTAGTCTCAAAGAAATATTAAATTACAGGGATTAGTAAGAATGCCGATGCTACGGCTTTGCGAGAAGATGGTGCTGCTTTTGTTCAAGCTGACTTAACTAAAGCTGCCGAACTAACTAAAGCAATAGAGGCTGCACAGCCTGATCTTGTCTTAAACCTGGCTCCTCAAATTGCCAATACCCTACTTGATGATGGACACAACTGGAAAGGGTACGATCGAACTTTACCCGCAACCACCACGGAAGTAAAATTGCTAGTTCATGCCAGCTATGCGTTTCTCTATGGCAATGCTTAGGATGCAACTGAAAATACAGCTTTAAATCCACCTGATAACGATCCTTTTCAATCGGCAATTGAGGCAGAAGAACAAATTAAGAGCAGCGATATTGCCCATTGTATATTGTGCCTGGGCTTTTTGTATGGTCCCCAATCAAAAGATTTAAAGAAATTTGAAACCTCTTTTAAGCTGCACCGACCCTACTATGCAGGCTCAGAAAATAATTTAGCCAATTTTCTGCATAAAGCTTTAGTCTTGGTAGTCGAACAGCAGCCTGTAGGAGAAATATTCAATATAGTCGATGGTACACCTACATCCTTTGCTGACTTTATTGATAACTACGCCATGAAGCTAGGATTTAGCAAGCCAGGACATATTGCCCTTATTTACTGCCCTCGTAGCCAAAATAATTATCAAGAAGCCGCAGAGGGAAATACTCGATCGCTTTACTACGGTCAAAAGCGATCGCATTACTCAACAGCTTAACTGGACTCCTAGCTATAGCAATTACCGAGAAGGCTTAGACCAAACCATTTCAGTATGCCAACAAGAAGTAATAAGTAGGAATGAGGAATGAGTAACAACTAACAATCCATAAACGATAAATTATCTGTTCTTGATGCAGTCCTTTAGGGGACAAAAAAGCAAAAATAGGGAATAGGAAAAGGGGGATTAAATTACAATTAGAAGTAGTTTATACAAGAAGCTAAAAATTCTAGAGGGTGGGCAAAATATGCAAATTGTTCCAGCTTTTGTAACCAAATGATATTTGCCCACGATTTCAACTAGGCTTTGTTACGATACAGGATTTTGACAATAAATTTAGCAATTACTTGGAAAAAGCTAGGTTTTTCTTTAGTTGAGGTCGAAGATTTGGATTCTGCTGTCTTCTTGGCTGGCGTTGGCGTTGACTCTTCAGTATTTTCATTTAAAGTTAACTCTAAGGCGGCTAAATCTTGGCTTTCATCGATTGCTGGCTGAGAAGATTGAATTGGGGATGCTAACATATCGCTAGCTGATTCTTTATTCTCCTTTAAACTTGACTCTGCTACTGCTAAGTCTTTGCTTTCTTCAGTCTTTTCAGAAGGCTGGTCAACTGGAATTGGCTCTTGTGTGGGAGTTGTTGCTTGTTGATTCTCAATTGAAGCCGATTCGGTTACAGCAGCAGGAACAGTTTGTGGCAACGTTAAAGAATGACACTTATTTAAAAACTCTTCAAGTTTTTGGCGATCGCTTAAGTCAGTTTGACGAGCATTGACAGCGCATTCAGCAAGGTCATAACTACCAATATAGGCAAGCCATTTTTCTAAATCTTGTCTAACTAAATAATCAGTGCCTGCATCAGGATATTGCTGACATAATTTTAATAAGTCATTGGCATCGTGGGCTAATCGACCGTCGGGGAAGTGAAAAGGCTGAGTCATAATCGTAATCTGATGGTTCAATCAAGAAAAGTTCAATTTTATCTTGCCACAGGTAGATCGATATAAACCGTTGCAAAATCGCTGAATATTAATCTACAAACTAACTCAGGTGCTATACACTATCAATTTATTAGGCAACAAAAACTCAATAAGCTTCTATTTAATTAAATTATAGTTAGTTCGGAATATTCATACCTCTATCTACGGCTGGACGTTGTTGAATAGTTTCATACCAGCGTTTGAGGTCGGAATGTTCTTCTAGACTCAATTCCATAAATGGATAAGCAGCTATCCAAGGATAAATCGCTATATCGGCAATAGAATAATCATCACCGCTAATATATTCTGTTTTGCTCAACTGAGTGTTCAAGACATCGTATAGTCTGAGGGTTTCCTTTTTGTATCTGGCGATCGCATAAGGAATTTTCTCAGCGGCAAACTTATTAAAATGGTTATACTGTCCAAACATTGGCCCGACACTACCCATCTGAAACATCAACCACTCAATAGTCCGAAAACGCTGTTTTGTTTCGCTTGACAGCAGTTTTCCTGTCTTCTGAGCCAGATAAATTAAGATTGCTCCCGATTCAAACACGGTAAGATCGACCTCGCGATCGACAATGGCGGGAATTTTGCTGTTGGGATTTATGGCGACAAACTCAGGAGTGAACTGTTCATTCTTGGTAATATCTATGCTGTGGACTGTATAGTCTAACTCCACCTCTTCCAACATAATTGAGGCTTTGCGACCATTGGGAGTTGTAAAAGTATATAAATCGATCATGGTAATTATTAATCACTAATTACTAATTACTTTGCCATCGATCGCTAATTTTCTCAAATAAGATGCACTCAAAGATCGCCCTCATCTCGGTACACTAATAACTGAGTTAATAAATGCGATTTTAAAAGTTCTTAGGTGGATATGAGCAATACAGTTTGGGAATTAGATTTTTATTCACGTCCAGTTTTAGATGAAGATGGTAAAAAACTTTGGGAAGTTTTAATTTGCCAGAGTCCTGATAGCCTAGAACGATCGCCTGATAGTTTATTTAAATATGCTCAATATTGCTCGAGTAAAACCGTAAACTCCTTGTGGTTAAAAGAAGCAATTGAAAAGGCGATCGCCGAAGCGAAAACAGCACCGAAGAAAATTCGCTTTTTTCGCCGTCAGATGAATAACATGATCGTTAAAGCTTGTGAAGATGCAGGTGTTACTCCCCTTCCCAGCCGTCGCACCTATGCTCTCAATCAATGGCTCGAAGAGCGAATCGCTAATTTTTACCCCCAAGAAGAGGGGTTCGATCTTAAAACTGCTAACATCGCCTCTGTACAGTATCCGCCTTTAAATGCAATTGCGCTACCCGATGCCGTAAAAGGCGATCGAGGGGATAAATGGGTTTTTGTTAGTCTGTCTGCTGCTGACTTTGATGAGATGAAGGAGTGGGATATTGCTTTTAAAGAATCCTTTCCCCTTTCCTTACTAGATATCAAGCCAGAGACAATTATTCCTGGCTTAATTATTTATTCTCCACGCGCTACCCCTTTATCAGCTTGGATGTCTGGACTGGAAATGGGTTATCTACAGCTAGAAGCAAATATACGCCCACAGTTGCGTTTAGAAACAGGACTTAGCGATAGTTGGATATTGCTTAACTTGACTAACAAAAATACTGTCAAGCAAGCCGAGGATTTTGAAACAGCCAAGCAAAAAGCAAACGGCGTTCATTTTCTGGCAGTTCAATCATCTCCAGATTCTGAAGCTTTCGCTGGATTTTGGTTGCTAAAAGAATAACTATCTTAATGTATCAATCCAAATATAACTGCGATCGCTCAGGCATCAACAACAGCTAGAGAGATAAAGCTCAAAAGAGCGCGACAATTAGTTGGTAAGCAAACCAATCATCTGCATACTCTGCCAAAAGCCGCTTCGCGTCTACATCTGCCTTCATCTGTGCTACGCGGAGGACGGACGCGAAGCTTATACTAAAGCCCTAAAGGATTCCCTTCGGTCACACTCGCTTCGCATCGTCCGAAGGTTTCCTAAAGGATACCGCTACGCATATACCCTTTAGGGAATCCTTTAGGGCTAGTACTTTAGTGAATCGTGCAAGGGCATATTCTTTAGGGGACTTTTTTCCAGCCAGATCTTCAACGTAACAGCACTATTAAATCTCTCATTACTTTTGCGCAATAATATTACCTAGAAATTTAGGCGAAAGACTAATTGATTCCTTAGTGCGATCGCCGACTTCTCTTTTATTACTTTTTAGCAATAATATAGATAGCATGAATCAACCCTGGAAAATAGCCCAGCAAAGTTAATACAACATTAATCCAAAAGTCTGTACCTAAGCCTACTTGAAGAAAGACTCCTAATGGTGGTATCAAAACAGAAAAGAGAATGCGAATTATATCCATAGAATGTTTTTACCTTAAGGATACTTCTATCCTAATATTTTTAGTTTAAACAATAGCAATAATACATCAAAAGATATATTAATTGCTGTACTTTTGCTGTTTTTTTGCCTGTTTAATACTTAAACAACTTTTCTGTAATACGATATCAACTCTATTTAGATTTAGAGGAAACTAAGCGTTTTTCTAAAGACTTGACGCGCAAATTAGCAGTCTTGTTTTCAGGATCGTATTTCAAAGCTTCTGTGTAAGTTTCTACGGCTTTAACAATCATCTGCTTTTTCTCATAGACATTGCCCAAATTATTAAGAGCAATTACATACTCAGGATAGAACTTGAGTGCTTCCTTGTATTGTCTAATAGCGATGTCGTATTGTTCTTGAGCAAAGTAAGCATAACCCACTGCATTGTGAATTAAAGCCTGATTTTCTGACGGTAATTTCTTATCTACTTTCAAAGCTTTTTCTAATATCGAAATGGACTGGACAAACAATTTTTTATCCAAATACAGGCTACCCAGTTCATAATATTCTTCGGCAGTGCCTTTTTCTTTTTTTAACTTGCTTTGCAAACGAGAAAAAGTACTTTCTTGCTTTCGGGTTTTAATAACTTCTCGCAGAATATAGATAGCAGCAAAAACTAGGATGGCTAACAAAGCAGAGATATATGCTACTGGTAGATTATCATTCATGGGCGATCGCAGTTTTACTCTAGATTTTTAAATTAAGTTTCATCATTACTTTTAATCTTCACACATCTACTAGGCTGAAATCCTGAATAGTTAACAAAATGTTGAAGCTTGAGAAGCGATTCACGCCACAACCCCACCCTTATAGTAAGTCCATAACAAAAATTAACAGATTGAATCTAGAGCCTATAACCATTTCCAGTCGCCGAAAGTTGCTGCCTGTCCGCATTTTTGACCTAATTCGTCGGTTAGATTCCAAATTATCGCTTCAATTAAAAATCTTTTTCCCGTACTAGAAATTCTAATTCCCTGATAATTACTGATATAACCTTGTTTTGCGGCTTGTTCTAGCATTGTCGCTCTAGTCTCTCTGTTTACAGGCTCTGCTGTCAATCGCGAGGGAGTTTTAATTAATTCCTTCCAACTCATCGACCATAATTGCAACGCCGTTTTATTACCATAATTGAGAATCGGATCTGTTTGAATTCCATGAGAAACTATCACAAAAGAGGCATGAAATAAATTCTCGGCTAATTGTTCTGGCGTGTTCAGCGAATCAACTAATTCTTTGCCCAGAAGCTGCTGATAGCTATCGGCCAAAATTTGACTCCAGCGAATAATTTTAGGCTGTTGCCAGATTGGGGATGAAATTGAAGTTAGGTTGTCATTTGTCATTTGATATTAGTTATTTCCTTTGCCCCTGATGCTCCCTCGAAAAGGGGTAGTCTTAAACTAATTATTTATTCACAAAATTAGCGTAGCTCAATTCATTGATTTTATTCCACTCAGAAATTGTGGTACGAAATTGATTCCACTGATCATAGACTTTTTTGAAGGCAGGACTTTTGCTTGATTCTGCGGTATAGTATTCCACTGCTGTCGTTTGAGCTGCTTGAAGAATTTCTGGAGAATAAGCCATTAGCTTTGTTCCGCCATCAACTATAGTTTTTAGAGCTTCTCGATTCAAAGCGTCATACTTAGAAAGCATATTGAGGTTAGCTGCCATCGCTGCGCTTTTAAATATTTCTTGATATTCTACGGGTAGCTTGGACCATTGAGATTTATTTACCTGTACCTCTAAAGTTGGACCTGCTTCCCACCAGCCAGGATAATAGTAATAGGGTGCAGCCTTGTTTAAACCCAATTTGAGATCGTCATAAGGACCAACCCATTCTGCAGCGTCGATCGCACCTCTTTCTAAAGCTAAATATATTTCGCCTCCTGGTAATACCTGTACGTTAACGCCTAAGCTGGACATGACTTTTCCGCCCAAGCCAGGAATTCTCATTTTTAAGCCGTTTAAATTTTGCAGTGAACTGATTTCTTTTTTAAACCAACCACCCATCTGCGCCCCAGTATTACCCGCAGGGAAGTTAATGATATTAAAATCGCTATATAGTTCGTGCATCGCCTCTAAGCCACCACCATGATAGTACCAAGCGTTCTGCTGTTGACCAGTTAAACCAAAAGGTACACAGGTTCCAAAAGCGAGGGCGGGATTTTTGCCGACATAATAATAGCTAGCAGTGTGTCCGCATTCTACCGTGCCATTTTGCACCGCATCTAAAACTTCCAAAGCAGGAACAATTTCTCCTGCTGCATAGGGTTCAATCGTAAAACGTCCGCCAGTCATTGCTGCTACGCGATCGCATATCGTTTGCGCCCCACCATAAATCGTATCGAGAGACTTGGGCCAACTGGTCACCATACGCCATCTTACATTAGGCAGAGCGTTTGCCTGAACATTAGGACTATTATTGGTTTGATCGCAGGCCACTAGAATGGTGCTGGTGGTAGCAGCGATCGCTAAACGGTCGAGCAGTTGTCTCCGTTTCATAATTATTGTCTTTACTCAGTCTAATTTTTTTCTCTTAAGCAACCGAATATCATATCAGAGGCGATGCAAAAAAGGGATGAAGAATTAAGTAGTGAGTAGCGAGTAGCGAGTAGCGAGTCTTGTTAACTGTTAACGGTTGCCTGAATTGCGATCGCTTGGTCTAATATTTCGCATCCTTGCTCTAGGCTTTGGATTTGAGATACGCGATCGCGTAATTCGGCTGCGCCAGGAAATCCTTGGCAATACCAAGCTAAATGTTTACGGGATTGATAGATGCCACGTTGTCCTTTGTATTCCCACAAACCTAATAAATGTTCTTTGGCGCACTGTAGTCTAATTACGCTCGAAGGAGGAGGTAATCTTTCTCCTGTTTTTAAAAAGCGATCGATTTCTCCCACTAAAAAAGGATAGCCTAACGAACCCCGCGAACACATCACCCCATCTGCTTGAGTTATTGTTAAACAGTTAATTGCCGCTTCCACAGAGAAGATATCTCCATTAGCAATCACGGGAATTGTTAGAGCTTGTTTAACCCGAGCAATCCATTCCCATCTGGCAGTGCCGTTATATCCTTGGGCGCGGGTACGGGCATGGAGAGTTAGCATTTTCGCTCCTTGGGCTTCCATTCTGCGAGCAAAATCAATAATATTTATTTCGTCGTCATCCCAACCGATGCGAGTTTTAACAGTTACTGGAACGTCTACCGCATTGACAACGGTTTTAACTATTGCTTCGGCAACTTCTGGTTGACGCAATAAAGAAGAACCACCGCCCTTTTTGGTAATTTTATTGACGGGACAACCCATATTGATATCAATGGTATTTGCCCCTTCTGCGACTGCTTTTTGAGCAGCTTCTGCCATAAAGTCTGGGCGACAGTCAAATAGTTGGATACTAATGGGATCTTCGTCCCGAGCGATCGCCATTATCGTCGGCAATTCGCTTAGGTGACAAATCTCCCTAGCGTTCACCATTTCGGTATAGATCATTGATTCTGGGGCATATCGTCTAACCAACCGCCGAAAGACTAAATCAGTCACCCCAGAGAGAGGAGACTGTAAAACACGGCTGTTAACCACGACTGAGCCAATGTTAAGCGGTGTAGCTAATCTAATTTTTAATTCACTGGATAAACTTGTCAGCGAAATTGCAGAAACCATAAACTTAGTAGCGGGCGATAAATTCCTGTTAGTTATTAATTATCTCTTACCCGACAGTAAGTTGGACTTAGAGCTTAAAGTTTAAAGCTTACGGCTATTAATTGCTAATTGAACGCCACACACCCACTAAAATACCTTGAATTTCGACATTATTAGCTTCGGCTTTAATTGGTTCGTATTTTTGATTTGCTGGTTTGAGAATGACTTTTTCCTGTTCTTGATAAAAGCGTTTGAGAGTTGTGCCATATCCCGATACTCTGGCAGCGACAATATCGCCATTCTTAACTTCGGAAGTTGAGTCAAGCGATCGCATGATGGCATAGTCGCCTTCATTAATTAAATCCTCAATCATGCTATCTCCTACCACTCGTAAGACATAACAGTCTGATTGAGCAAATAAATCGGATAAATCTAGTCTAGTTCTTTCCTCAGCAAAAGGTTCAACTAAACCTCCCGCAGCAATTTCGCCTTCAATTGAGAGTCCTTTTTCTGGTTGATGTAATATTCTAATAGTGCGAGCTTTACCATCGATCCAGTCGATGTAGCCTTTGTTACGTAGTCTTTCTAGGCGACTTTGAACGGGGGCAGGCGAGCGCAGATTCATTGCCTTCATCATCTGTCTAATTGATGGTGCGTGCTGGGTAGATTTTATGTATTCGATTAGCCAATCGTAAAGTTCTTTTTGGGCGGGAGTTAGACTTTCCATAGCTTTTCTGTAGGGTATGTTTTTAAGGACAAGCTTTTAGCTTCGCTTCCGCACAGCTAAAGCTTGATATGTCCATTGAGAACATAGGTACTAAACATTAGAAGACATTAACCCCCAGTAAGTCAAGTATCGCTTTGCTCTAATAGCAAGTAGATCTTCAATAATTTAGACTGCTAAGAATTGTTGGATCACTTCTTGAGTTAATTCTTCGGTACTACCAGATGCTACGATACCACCTTTTTGCATCGCGTAATAGCGATCGGCCTGACGGACAAAATGTAGATGTTGTTCTACTAGTAATACAGAAATACCCGTTTGGGCGATAATCTGTTTAACTGCTGCTTCAATCTCCAAAATAATTGAGGGTTGAATCCCTTCGGTTGGTTCATCTAAAACGAGTAAGCGTGGTTTGCCCATCAAAGCACGGGCGATCGCTAATTGCTGCTGTTGTCCCCCGCTCAAGTCTCCTCCCATACGAGACAGCATGGTTTTAAGTACGGGAAATAGCTCAAATATTTCTTCAGGGATAGATTCTTGGCTTTTTCTGCCTTGGGGACGAGCTTCTAAACCTAATAAAAGATTATCTTTGACTGAAACACGAGGGATAATTTCTCTTCCCTGGGGGACATAACCAATACCTAATTTTGCCCGACGATCTGGCGTTAATTTGGTAATAAAGCGATCGCTAAAAAATATATCTCCTGTACGGGGTGATAATAACCCCATAATTGTTTTTAGCAGAGTTGTCTTGCCGACTCCGTTGCGCCCAATCAAACAAACCATCTGTCCCGCCGGAATACTCAGATCGACATTTCTTAAGATATGACTTTCGCCATAGTAAACATTAAGATTTGATACCTGCAACATCAAATCTGTTGACTGTCGATCGCTAATTATTGATTCTGTAATAACCATTTACTTACTACTTACTACTTGTGAGACAGTTGCGTTGCCCTAAAGGACTAGCTTCGCGTCGCGGAGGTTCCCTCCGTTGAGAAGGGCGCGTCGCCTGTGGTTTCCCAGGCGTTTATGCCGCCCGTCAAACTGTCGAACCCGAAGGGCTACTTGCTACTTATTCTGGTGTTTCTCCCAAATACACCTCAATTACTCGAGGGTCATTTTGTACCTGTTCCATTTTGCCTTCACAAAGTAATGTTCCCTGATGCAATACGGTTACTTTATCATTGGCAATTTGGCGGACAAACTCCATGTCATGTTCGATCGCCACAATAGAATGGCTTTGGGCAAGAGAAAGTAATAATGCCCCCACGTTTTCGGTTTCTTCATCGGTTAATCCTGCTGCGGGTTCATCTACTAATAATAAGTCGGGAGATTGCGCTACCAACATACCAATTTCTAGGCGTTGCTTTTCTCCATGAGATAGCAAATTTGCCAACAGGTTAGCTTTAGTATCTAAACCGATTGTTTCTAATAAGCCCCCAACAGTTCTTTTTTCACTACCATTAGCACGACCAAATAAAGTAGGAAAAACATTTTTATTGCGGTTACAAACTAAATCTAAATTTTCTCTAACGGTTAGATTTAGATATACTCTAGGAGTTTGAAATTTGCGCCCAATGCCCATCCGAGCTATTTTATATTCGGGGATTTTTTGGAGATTTTTACCTTTAAATAATACTCTACCTTTTGTCGGTTGAACTTTCCCGGTAATCACATCTAAAAAAGTAGTTTTACCTGCACCGTTTGGTCCGATAATTACCCGTAGTTCTCCCGCATCCAAACTAAAATTTAAATTATTAAGAGCCTTAAAACCATCAAAGCTTACCGTTAAATCCTCAATTTCTAAGATTTTACTCATGATTATTTTTTCGCTATTGTTTCTCTTTCCTGCTGAAGTTCAGGATCTTCGACTAAACTAGGATAGGTAGCTAATTTAGGCTGAAGTCCCAAAAGCGATCGCAATCGAATCCAGCCATGATTTATCCACCAGCCGACAATGCCATCAGGTAATACCGTCACCACAATCAGGAATAGCGCACCCTGGAAAAATAGCCAAATTTCGGGAAAACTTTCACTTAAAAAGGTTTGAGCCAGCCTCACTAACAACGTACCGATAATCGCGCCAATTAGCGTCCCCCTGCCTCCTACTGCCACCCAAATTACCATCTCAATCGAGAAAGCAACCTGCATAATGCTGGGGGTAATAATCCCTGTTTGAACTGTGTACAATGCCCCAGCGATACCGGCGATCGCGCCAGAGATGGCAAAGACTAAAACTTTATATCCCGTAGGATCGTAACCCGAAAATCTTACCCTAGTCTCATCATCGCGAATGGCTTTGAGTAGCCTACCAAAACGCCCGCTAGTCAACCATCGACACAGCAGATAAATTAACAATAAAGAGATGACGGTCAGAATATAAAAAGTACGTTGAACTCCAGGAGAACTAACTAGAAAACCAAAGATTTTTTCGGTATCAGTTTTTAAGCCATTGGTACCGTTGATTATTTCTTGTTGACCATTGAAAAAATTAAAGAAAACTAGCAAAGCTGCTTGAGTCAAAATTGAGAAATAAACTCCTTTAATTCGATTACGAAATACCAAATAGCCAATCAAAGCTGCAACTATTCCAGGAATAATAATTAAAGCTAAGATAGTAAACGGAAACGAATAAAAAGGTTGCCAAACCCACGGTAGTTCATTGACTCCATAAAGCGTAAAAAACTCTGGTAACTGCCCTTCAGGTATTTGCAAATTGAGGTGCATCGTCAGGGCATAACCACCTAGGGCAAAGAAAATACCATGACCCAGACTCAGTAAGCCAGTATAGCCCCAAATTAGATCGATACCTAAAGCGACAATTGCCAAAGAGAGAAAACGACCAACTAAGCGCAGTCTAAAAGCAGGTATAACAATCGGCAAAATGACCGCAAAAACAACAATTAAAGCGATAATTATCCCCGTTTCACTTAGTTTGTTTCTGCGTTGCCTCTGCTTAATTTCAAGACCAGTTTCATTACTCATAACTAATTACTCGTTACTTGTGCTTGATTAATTACAGTTCTGCTGTTCTACCTTTTTGAGGGAATAGCCCCGCAGGTTTGATTTGGAGGAAAATAATAATTAAGGCAAACACCATCACCTTTGCCATGCTGCTGGTGGCAAAGAACAAAAAGAAATCTACCAGGGGTTGCGGCGCGCTGATTGTAGTCAAGAACAAAGCTAAAGATCCCGAACCAATAAGATAATTAAAAATTCCAATGCCCAATGCTGCTATAACAGCACCGAGAAGGTTACCAACACCGCCTACTACCACCACCATAAAAGTATCAATAATATAGTTTTGTCCTGTATTTGGTCCTACCGAACCGAGCAAACTAACGGCGCAGCCAGCAATTCCTGCTAGTCCCGAACCTAAAGCGAAGGTTAGAGCATCAACTTTCGCTGTGGGAATACCCAAACAAGAACTCATGGTGCGATTTTGAGTAACGGAGCGAATTCTTAAGCCCCAGGAAGAACGCTGCAAAAACCAATACACAGCAATCAGACAAAGGATAGTTAAAGCGATGATAAACAGACGCACATAAGGCATCTGAAAGCCAAATACTTCTACTCCTCCCCGTAACCAAGCAGGGGCAGTAACATCGACGTTTCTGGCACTAAACCAGGCATTAGTCAAAGCTGAATTTTGGCTGAATAAAAAGTACAAGGCGATCGCCACTGCTCCACTCAGAGGTAATAACAAACCGACAGTCTTTGTCCTCATTGTTTCCCAATCAGCACGACGTTTGATTAACTGCATTCCGCCAAAAAACAACAGACAGAAAATGAAAATTGAGATGATTAAAAGCCAGTTAACACTGCGGACAAACTGCTGTAAAATTAAGCTAACGCCCCAGGTAGCCAGTAGAGTTTCTAAGGGTCTGCCGTAGAGAAAGCGAATTGCCCCTCGTTCCAAAATTAAGCCGACGATCGCAGAAACAATAAAGGCGATCGGAATCGCCACAATAATATAAAAACTGAACCAAGGTTCGCCCAGCGGTTTAAAAACATTTTGAACCACAAAAGTGGCATAAGCCCCCAGCATCATCAATTCGCCATGAGCCAGGTTAATCACTCCCATGAGTCCAAAGACAATTGCCAGACCTAACGCTGCAATCAATAAGACCGAACCAATACTGATTCCGTTAAATAAACCTTCAATTAATGTAGACACATTCTTTAATTGCTAGTTGTTGCCTTTTGGTAGCTAGCGACTGACAACCAGCTACTTGCTTTAATCAATTAAGCCCTATGCTTCTTTATACTTTCCACCCTTGTTAGGATCGGTCCAGTCACAGGCAAAACCTTTAGTTTCTTTGACATACTGGTTCCAGGGGATCGGCTCTAAAGGTCCTTCGGTAGACCAAACAATGTCAAATAGCCCGTCTTCTCTGACTTCTCCAATACGCACTGTTTTGGAAATATGATGATTGGGCTGCATTGTCACCTGACCTTCTGGCGCAGCAAACTTTTGACCTACTGCTGCTGCTCTAACTGGCTCTAAATCGATAGTACCAGCCTTTTCCACCGCTTGCTTCCAAAGGTAAACCATAATGTAGGCAGCTTCCATAGGGTCGTTAGTTACCCTATCTTCACCATATTTTTGCTTAAACGCTGTAACAAACTGATCGTTTTGCGGATTTTCTACGGTTTGGAAATAATTCCATGACGCATAATGCCCCTGGAGGTATTCTGGACCAATTTGCTTAACTTCTTCTTCGGCAACACTAACGGACATTACTGGATATTTATCAGGAGTCAATCCTGCACCCTGCATTTGTTTGAAGAAGGCGACGTTAGTATCTCCATTAAGGCTGTTAAAGATCACACCACCGTCAGGCAATGCAACTTTAATTTTAGTGATAATGGAAGTTACTTCAGTATCTCCTAAAGGTAAATAATCTTCTCCTGCAACAGTACCGCCTTTAGCTGCTAATTGTTCTTTAATAATTGTATTAGCAGTGCGAGGGAAGACATAATCAGACCCAACTAGGAAAAATTCCTTGCCTTTATTTTTTAGCAGCCAATCTACGGCTGGCTCAATTTGCTGGTTTGGTGCTGCACCTGTATAAAATACGTTTTTTGAACATTCCTGTCCTTCATATTGAACGGGATACCACAACATATGCTTTTTCGTTTCAAATACTGGCAACACCGCTTTGCGACTAGCGGATGTCCAGCAGCCAAAAACCGTAGCCACTTTATCTTGATCGATCAACTTAGCTGCTTTTTCGGCAAAGGTAGGCCAATCTGATGCCCCATCTTCTTTGATCGCGATAATCTGTTTTCCTAAAAGTCCACCAGCAGCATTAATTTCGTCAATAGCCATCATTTCTGCATCGACTACAGTAGTTTCGCTGATTGCCATCGTGCCGCTCAAAGAGTGGAGAATGCCGACTTTGATTCCGTCTGCTGCTGCTTCAGTATTAGCAGCTTCAGTAGTATTGGCAGCTTGAGTATTGGCAGCCGTATCACCACCTCCAGCATCAGCACAACCCTTCAACAAGAGACTAGCCAAGACTCCTGTTGAGCTATAAAGTAAAAATTTACGTCTTCCTAATTGTGACATTATCTTAATATTTTGAATGTATCTAAGCTTCTTTTGTTATCTGCTTTGCGCTTTGATAAGAAAAGACTAGTTGGACTTTAAAGTGAGTAATACGAATATTTTCCGTTGGGGAAAATTGTACTCTGTAATACCAAAAAAAAAGCAGCATGAGATACAAAAAAAATATCCGATTTATACTCTATGCCTAATGTGAATTAGCTTAGTCGATCAAAATCAAGAAAAAGCACAAAATCACAATTACCTAACCACGTACTGTTGTAATTGTTCGCTAAAATAATCATTTTTAACTTGCAGAAAAAATTGAGCAAGTTATTGTTGAGCTGAATAAGAATAATATTTGTAGATAGATTAATTTTTGCTTCAGATCATAAATATTTGTAGATAGATAAATAGAATCGCAGCTTTATTTGTATTATAAAGCCTGATTTACGCTTAAACTGAAAGCGATCGCAACTGTAGCTTTCGGCCAAATTTAGATTTGTTCATGTGTTTAATTGTAAATTATTGAAAAGTTATTATCAGAACAACTATCAAAGTTTAATCAAAAATTTTCTGGCGCTCGGACTAGTGTGTTTGATGCTAGTTGGTGGCTGTAGCAATATTAACAAAAATAAAATAGACGAATCAAAAATTACGACAATAACTTTCTGGCATGGTATTAATCCGCCAGAAAATCGAGAGATTTTTGACAAATTAGTCAATGAATTTAATCAAAATAATCGAGATCTTCAAGTAGAGGCATTATATATTGGTCAACCCGATGCCCAACTACCGAAAATATTAGCTGCTACAGTTAGCGATAGCCCTCCTGATATTCTTTGGTTTGTAGCGCAAATTGCGGGAAAATTAAATCAACTAGGTGCATTATTACCCTTAGAAGATTGGTTAAACAATTCAGCGGTCAAAACAGAAATAGACCCAGCTATGTTTGACTCTATGAAGTTAGACGGACATATTTTATCTGTTCCCTTTGCCACTAACAATGGGGCAGTATTTTATCGCCCTAGTTTATTTGAGCAAGCAGGAATCAAAGATGTTCCGCAAACATGGTCACAGTTACAGCAAACGGCAGAAAAACTAACTCAGGACACGAATAATGATAGTCGCCCGGATCGATACGGTATTTACTTATCCTTGGGTAAAGAGGAATGGACGGTGTTTACCTGGCTACCATTTATTTATAGTGCGGGAGGAGATTTGTTAGCGGCAGGTCAACCCAATTTAGTTAACGATGGCGCGATCGCAGCACTACAGTTCGGTGCTGATTTAGTTCAAAATAAGGTAGCTGTCTTGTCTCCACCCGAAAGAGGCTATGAAATTGATGACTTTATTGAAGGTAAAGTTGCAATGCAGATTACAGGGCCTTGGACGCTGGCTCAGTTAAAATTAGCAGATATAGACTATGGTGTCTTTCCTATCCCTGTGGCCAACCAACCCGCTGCGGTAATTGGTGGCGAAAATCTGTTTGTCTTTAAAACCACCCCAGAAAGAGAACAAGCTAGTTTACGATTTTTAGAATATATCCTCAGTGAGAAATTTCAGACAACTTGGGCATTAGAGACAGGCTATTTACCCGTAAATACTAAATCTCAACAGAGTGAAGCCTATCAAAACTTTATCAGAGAAAACCCCGTAGTGAAAGTATTCTTAGAGCAAATGCAGTGGGCAAAATCTCGTCCGATCATTCCCCAATATAATCGGCTTTCTGAAAACTTGGGTCGAGCAATTGAAGCCAGTCTTTTAGGTAAACAAACTCCCGCAGAGGCGTTAAAGCGATCGCAACAGCGTTTAGAATTAATCTTTGGGAATTAACTAAAAAAAAGCAACTATGGCGCACCTGTTTATCGATCGCCTGATCGAACAAATCCAAGCCAAAAATACTCCTTGCATAGTCGGGTTAGATCCCGCTTTGTCGAGAATACCCGATGGCTGGTTACAAAAACACGGACTCGATCGACAAAGCAGTATAGCCGATTGCGCCGAAGCGATATATCAATATAACCTGATGGTGTTAGATGCGATCGCCGATTTAGTTCCCGCAGTTAAGCCTCAGAGTGCCTATTATGAGTTATATGGTTCAGCTGGGATTATGGCATTAGAAAAAACAATTATGGCTGCACGCGATCGCGGTTTGTTAGTAGTCTTAGACGTAAAACGCGGAGATATCGCCTCTACTGCCACAGCCTACGCCCAAAGCTATTTATCTCGTGAACCTATCCGTCCTTTAGAAGCCGATGCCATTACGATTGTTCCCTATTTAGGTAAAGACTGCCTCGATCCTTTTTTCGAGTCAGCAACTCAATGGGGAAAAGGGGTTTTTGTCTGTGTTAAAACCTCCAACCCCGGGGCATCCATAGTTCAAGAACAACAAATAGGCGATCGCTATCTATACGAAATTATTGCCGATTTAATTAAACCCGCTTCAGATAAAAGTATTGGCGAATCTGGCTATAGCGGTATTGGTGCAGTAGTCGGCGCAACCTATCCCGAAGCAGCCATACGTTTACGTAAACAGTTACCTAATAGTCTATTTCTCGTTCCAGGTGTAGGCGCACAGGGAGGCGGTAACGAAGGGATCAAAGCCTGTTTCAATCCCGACGGTTTAGGTGCAGTAGTCAGTAGTTCCAGAGCAATTATGTATCCTCATCTTTACGGTAGTGTAGATTCAAATCAGGAGACAATTAGACAAGCTGCTAAAGAATTAATTGCTCAGGTCAAGAAAATATTAAAGAATTAATAGTTAATTATCAGAACTTGATTAGCCAGGAGTAGATTAAAGGCGATCGCTTTAAATAATAGACAAACCCAAGTTAAATTTTGCTGAATTAGATACCCTAATCAATAACGGTATATTGCAATTATTTAACTAATCCATGTCTCATTTTTATCTCGATGCCGAGGAAAGCGATCGCAAGTCTTTTGAACTTCCAGGGGCAAAACCACACTACAACCCAGACCGTCCTGGACAAGTAGAGCATATTTTTCTCAATTTAATTTTAGATATCCCTAATCAAAGCTTTAAGGGAACTTGTACTACTACGATCGCTCCCGTACGCCCTGGTATCGAGCAATTAACCATGGATGCGGTAGATTTGACTATTGAATCCGTGTTAGTTGATGGTGTAAGTCAACAATTTGACTATGATGGGGAACAAATTGAAATTCATCTACAGCAGCCAAGCTCTACAGAAGCGATTAAAGTGGAGATTGCCTATTCGGTAGACCATCCCCAACGAGGACTCTATTTTATCCAGCCGACGGCAGACTATCCTGATAAACCGACACAGGTTTGGACACAGGGCGAAGATGAAGATTCCCGCTTTTGGTTTCCCTGCTTTGATTATCCTGGTCAATTGGCTACTTCTCAAATACGAGTACAAGTACCAGCAGGATTTAAGGCAATTTCCAACGGGGAGTTGATTAATACTGAAACAGTAAATAATGGCGTTGTCTATCATTGGTCGCAACAGCAGGTACATCCTACTTACCTAATGACTTTGGCAGTGGGGGACTTTGCGGAAATTGCGGATCGGTGGCAGGGTAAACCAATTACTTACTACGTCGAGAAAGGACGAGAAGCAGATGCGAAGCGCAGTATGGGTAAGACTCCCCGCATGGTAGAATTTTTATCCACTAAATACGGCTATGACTATCCTTATCCTAAATATGCGCAGGTATGTGTGGATGATTTTATCTTCGGCGGAATGGAAAATACTTCTACTACCCTGCTAACCGATCGCTGTTTGTTGGATGAACGAGCCGCAGTTGATAATATGCGTACTGAAAGTTTAGTGCTGCACGAATTAGCTCATCAGTGGTTTGGCGATTTGGTAGTAATCAAACACTGGTCACACGCCTGGATCAAAGAGGGGATGGCTTCCTATGCTGAAGTTTTCTGGACAGAGGAGGAGTATGGCAAGGACGATGCAGCCTATTACTTATTAAATGAAGCCCGTACCTATATTACCGAAGATAGTTCGCGTTATCGTCGTCCGATAGTTACCAATATCTATCGTGAAGCGATCGAACTTTACGATCGCCATCTTTATGAAAAGGGTGCTTGTGTCTATCACATGATTCGAGCCATTTTAGGGAATGAATTGTTTGACAAGGCAATTCAGACTTTTGTGCAGGATAATGCTCACAATACCGTAGAAACGGTCGATCTATTGCGGGCGATCGATAAAGCAACTGGTTATAACCTAATGTTTTTGTTCGATCAGTATGTCTTTCGTGGTGGTCATCCCGATTACAAGGTGGCGTATTCTTGGGAGGTTGACAGCAAGCTAGCTAAATTAAGCGTTACCCAGAAACAGGCGAAAGATAGCGATAGCAAGGAGTTATTCGATCTCAAAATTCCTGTGGCTTTTGGCTATATCTCTGAAGAATCGGACGATCTGAGCTGGAAAACTTTTACTCTACGCATTCATCAGCCAGAACAAAGCTTTTATTTTCCTCTAGAGAAAAAAGCTGACTTTATTAGCTTTGACGTGGATAACAATTTCCTCAAAACTGTCACTCTGCAATATCCTGTTGCCGAACTAAAAAAACAGTTAAAATATGACCCCGATCCGATCTCGCGAATTTATGCTGCGGGGGCATTAGCCAAAAAAGGTGGCTTAGAAGTAATCACAGCCTTGGGTAAATCTTTAGCTGACGATCCTTTCTGGGGAGTAAGGGTCGAAGTAGCTAAAAAACTTGGCAATATTAAATTAAATCAAGCAATGGAAGCTTTAAAAGCTGGGTTAAAAGACGAAGATGCAAGGGTGCGTCGGGCAGTTATCGATGCGTTGAGTAACTTTAAAATTGCCGCTAGCTATGACACGATCGCGCTTTGCCTGCAACAGGGAGATCTTAGCTATTATACCGAAGCTGCTGCTGCTCGTAGTTTGGGTGGCATGGTATCGGGTAATCTTAAGGAGAAACAACCCGAGGCGATCGCCTTACTGAAAACTATCTTAGAACAACGGGCTGGTTGGAATGAAGTTGTTCGCGGTGGTGCGATCGCTGGATTGAGTAAAATGAAAACTTCTCCTGATGCGGTGGATATTATTCTGGCATACACTAAGCCAGGCGTGCCTCAAGCTTTAAGACTGACGTCAATCCGCTGTTTGGGTACAATATCTACTGGTCAAACGCCTGAGAAATTAGGTGAAATTTTAGAACAGTTAGAAGCGATCGCACTAGAATCTTTTTTCTTAACTCAGGTGGCGGTTGTCGGTGCTTTAGAACAGATGCAGACTAGCCAGGCAATTAATATTCTAGATGAACTTGCCGCGCAGACTCCTGACGGTAGGGTACGTCGTCGTGCCGAAGAAGCCGTAACTAAGGTGCAGAAAAATCTGGGCGCCGACAAAGCTGTTCAAGAATTGCGTCAGGAAATCGATCGGCTTAAACAGACTAATCAGGATCTTACTAGTCGTCTAGCTAAGTTGGAAGCACAAGCTGATAGTCAATCTTAAATCAACAGCTAGATTAAGCAGCGATCGCACAATTAGTCAAGCGATCGCTTTTTAGTTACGGTAATGCTACAAAAATTAATGGCAATGACGCTAATTTTCAGTCTTGATGATTTGACAAGCAGCTTCTAATAGGTTTTCGACGATAATTTGTGGCTGAGGATACACTTCTAAATAATCTTTCTCTAACTGCCTGACAAAAGCAGTTTTCATACCAATACTTTTAGCTCCAGCAATATCCCAAGCGTGAGCAGCAACCAGCCAAACCTCGGCTAAATTATCCGTTTTAATCATCTTGTAAACATTTGGGTGGGGTTTGGTAACGGCGATTGCATCACACGAATAAACTTCAGTAAAATACTTTTGTACTCCCGCACGTTCTAATAATTTGTGGGTAGAGTCTTGACTCCCGTTAGTCAGAGCAACTATTGTCCAGCCCGCTTCTGTTAAAGTTTGAAATGCTTTTTTTGCTCCGTGATGCAACTCTAACTCGCTAAAAGTCGCCATAATTTGTTCCAACTGGATCGAACTTGGGTCAATATCCAACAGTTGCAAAGTTCGTGGCAATTGTGCTTGTAAAACTTCTTTGAGAGGTCGATATTTACCTGCATGAGAAAACCCAAAGGCATCTCTTAATGCTTGAGCAAACCAAAGTTCTAAAGCGTAAGCAGGTAAACCTATTGCGAGTAATTGCTGTCGAGGTTTCTCTAAAGAAAAACAAGTGCCGATTATATCAAAAGCAACAATTTTTTGGTTCGACATTTCTTCTTTTTAGGTGTATTAGCAATAATTATACTATTGCTAATTATTAAAGCTATGTCGATCATTTCTCGTTACAGTAAACTTCTTATTATTCTGGTTACAGCGATCGCCTGTATTATCGTTGGTTTTAATTATAGAAATAACGCTCCAACTCCGCCAATAGCTCAACCAAATTTACCAATCGAGCAAAAAGCAACAGAGCAAAAAGCAACAGAGCAAAAAGCAACAGAACAACAAGCAACAGAACAACAAGCAACAGAACAAGTTGAGTTGCCTCCAATATCAAAAACCAAGGCAAATTCAGTAGATTCAGCTACATATAAGACCACGCTTGCTTTTGAACAATATAAACCCAGATATACAAGCACGGATATTCATCCTAGTAACTACGGAGAACGCTATAGTATTGACGTTGATGGTAACCCTTTAGACAATCCACCGATTGTCGTGTTACATGAAACCGTCAACTCTGCTAGAAGTGCGATTAATACTTTTAAAACACCTCATGACAATGACAACAATCAAGTTAGTTATCATGCTTTAATTTCCCTGGATGGAACAATTATTTATCTTCTTCCAGCAGATAAACGGGCTTTTGGTGCAGGTAATTCAGTATTTGAAAGTACTAGCGGTATTGAAACCGTCCAGACTAATCCTAATTTACCGCCATCGGTCAATAACTTTGCTTACCATATATCTTTAGAGACACCACCAGACGGCCGTGGAAGTAATAACCAGGAATACCATAGCGGTTATACAGAAAGTCAATACAAGTCTTTGGCTTGGTTGTTAGCTTTAAGCAACATACCAGATGACCGCATTACTACTCATAAAAATGTAGACCGTTCTGCTCAAAAAATTGACCCGAGAAGTTTCGATTTCGACAAATTTTTGACAATTTTACATACCTATCGCCAGCCTAATGTAGACAAAATATCTGCTCAATAAGTTATTTCAACTAATTCTGGCGATCGCTTTTTCCTTTAGTTGTGATATTATTCTGGAACAACGCAGACAGAATGAACAGAAGTTTTGGAACAACTTTGATAATTCTGCTGAAAAAATAGCGACATACTGGCTTCAATCAGCAATTTTCTGTCCCATTGAGGATTAGAACTGAGAAAATCTTGTATACAGTTATAAATATTTTCGTTGATTTCTATATACAGCTCTACCGTTGTTTTTTGAGAATTCATTTTTATATTTGTAATAAGTATTAAATAGATTAATTAACTCTATCAGGATTATTTCTCATCAAAGTTTTAAAATTTATATCTATCTCTGACTGTGGATATTCACGGCAAAATAGTTGATTTGAACCTAGTCATTTTACTGAGTAACCACGATTTTTTAAGCCAAAAGTACGAGTAAATAATTAGCTTCTGTGGAAAACTGGCGATTATCTGGGGAAAATCTTGTGGATATTGAACTTACAAAATCTTAGAAAGATATATAAGTAAATTATATAATGTGTTTAAAACTACAAAATTAGTTTCGTTAAAAGTTTAAATTGTCTAAAAAAAAGGGCTATTGTAGCTATTTAAAATTTACAATTTCAAATTGTTAGAAAATCAATTTGTATTTAAAATTATTTTTCCCTAGCTTTACTCAATTGCTAATTTATATAGAGAATTCGGCGATCGAGTTTGTCAATATTCAAAACAGTTCTACTTATCTAAATCGGCGATCGCGCTGCCACCAGGAATATGAGCGATAATGTTCTGTTTATGGGCAAGTTTATGGGCAAGTTTATGGGCTGCCTCTTCTTGCTCGTAGTTTAACTCTCGTTCCGATTGCGTTGGTTCTGCTTGACTTGATTTGTCTGCTTCTCGTTCGATAAAACTAGAAAGTTTCTTGGCTTCAGAAAAGTTGATAAATTGTTGGGATTGTTGGTCTGTCATATCTTTTTTTTTAAGTTAACGTTCTACCTTACATTCCTAAAAAGCTTTAATGACAATAATCCTTCCAAGGAGAGAAAAAAGTCTCAACTAAATAAATATGCGAATAGAGCCTTAATTCTCGAAAGCACATATTTTGCTTGTTGACATTTCAATCAGTATTTTTGATTGGTGCAAAAGATATTATTAATTACTCTTCAAGATTAACCATATTAATACTTGACTAATTGTTTTAGTCTGTAGATTTTAGCTAATTGATAATTGCCGTCATTTTTTGGTCACACTTATTTTGAACACTATAAACAGCAAAGTTTTAAGAAAATGTAATCATGAAACTGCAATTGTTGGTTGCTTTGACTGCCTTAGCAGCAGGAGCGACATTAATAATTCCCGATTTAGCAAAAGCGCAGACTTCAATTGAAGAGCTACAGCAACGCTCAGAAGGCACGAGCATCTTGGGAGAAATTATCAGCATCGTTGGTAATGATATTGAGCCTGAGCCAAAGTGAAATCTAATCTAGTTAACTCAACTTCTGTACCTATCAAACCAAAACCGACACTAACTTTCATTGATGCTGTAGCTCTAATTATTGGAGCGGTCATTGGTGCGGGGATTTTTGAAACACCAGCCTTTATAGCTGCTAATGCTGGCAATGAAACAGTAGTGCTGCTCGTCTGGTTGTTGGGGGGTGGAATGTCTTTGGTCGGTGCTTTGTGCTATGCGGAGCTAGCAACAGCTTATCCTCATGCAGGAGGCAATTACTACTATCTTCAGCGCGCTTTCGGTCAACAGATTGCTTTTTTGTTTGCTTGGGCGCGCATGACCGTGATTCAAACTGGATCGATCGCCCTTTTAGCCTTCGTGTTTGGGGATTATGCTTCCCAAATATTAGATTTAGGTGACTATTCGGCTGCGATCTATGCTGCTCTGGCAATTGGAATTTTAACCATTTTCAATCTTATTGGTATTCGCCAAGGAAAGTGGACGCAAAATTGGTTGAGCGCAGCAAAAGTCCTCGGCTTGTTGTTAGTTGTCATTGTTGGTTTGGTGGTTGCTGACCCTCCTGCTTCTGTAGAGCCGATTGAACCCGCTTCGGGAAATATAGGCATGGGAATGATTTTTGTGCTTTTATCCTATGGTGGCTGGAATGAAGCTGTATATATCTCAGCTGAATTACGCAACCTCAGACGTAATATGGTGCGATCGCTACTTTGGAGCATCGGCATTATTACAGCGATTTACTTGGCAATTAATCTGGCATACCTTCAAGGGTTAGGCTTAGAAACAATGGCAACCTCAGAAGCAGTAGCCGCAGAACTAATGCGCCGTGCGCTCGGAACACCTGGAGCCTGGTTTATCAGTTTACTGATTGCTGTGGCTACTTTAGGTGCAATCAATGCCACGATTTTTACTGGTGCTAGAACTAACTATGCCCTAGGGAAAGATTTTTCTCTATTTAGTTGGCTGGGAAACTGGCATCGACGTACCCAAACACCGACTTCTGCTTTGTTAGTCCAGGCAGCGATCGCCCTGTTTCTAGTTTTGCTGGGAACGCTGACCCGAAGAGGTTTTGAAACAATGGTAGACTACACTGCCCCTGCATTTTGGTTCTTTTTTCTCCTAACGAGTTTGTCTTTATTTGTGTTGCGATTCAAAGAGCCAGAAGTTCCCAGACCCTTTAAAGTCCCTTTTTACCCTCTAACACCGATTGTCTTTTGCTTAATTTGCGTTTACTTACTGTATTCGAGCCTTGTCTATACCGGCGTTGGCGCACTTGTCGGCGTAGCTATATTAATCGCTGGCGTACCACTGTTGTTATGGTCGCGTCAGGCAAAAGCTTGAACTCATTTGAACTCAAACGTCAAAAAAAAATTATCTATCTCAACCAGAAATATCATGAAATTACCCAAAAAAGCCAAATTTTGGCTCACCAGTTTAAGTCTTAGTAGTTTGGTAATAGTTGGATGTGCTACTCAAGAACGAAACTTTAGCGAAATTCCTACTGAACCAGCAACTCCAGTCCAAACCCAACCTGCAACTGAAGCACCTAGTGTACCTTATGTACCTACACCTCAAAATGTCGTGAATCAAATGCTTGAATTAGCAAATGTATCGGGCGACGATATTCTTTACGATCTAGGTAGTGGAGATGGTCGAATTCCCATTACCGCAGCCGAGAAATATGGCGCTCGTGGCACTGGTGTCGAACTCAATCCAGAGCTAATAGAGCAAAGTCGAGCTAACGCTGAATCAGCAAATGTTGCCGATCGCGTAGAATTTTTGCAGCAAGACCTTTTTCAGACCGATCTAAGCGAGGCAACTGTAGTCACGCTTTATTTACTACCAGATGTTAACCTCGAACTTCGTTCTAAACTACTGCAAGAACTCGAACCAGGGACGCGAATTGTTTCCCATGACTTTAATATGGGAGAGTGGCAACCAGAGCAAGTTGTTCAAGTGCAAAGTGGAACTCGGCAACATACTCTTTATTACTGGGTTGTTCCTGAAGAAATTCCCGAAAGTATCAGTAGTTAGAAGCAAACTAGGCTATCTAAGATGCGATCGCTTTCAAACGGTGAGAATATTGTCATTTTTGCGTCACATTTCTCCTTTATTTTAAGTTAACTGGTCTTTTAGTAAGACATTTAGACTTGTTGGAGATTTCCCAGGTAAAAAACCGTGACTAGATCTGTTGTTCGAGAAAGAAAGTGAGACAGTATCAGTATGAGTAAGATATCGAACAAGATCGGTTTGTATTTGAAAGCTACACATTCTCAATGGTTTAACTACATTACGGCAGCTTTGTCTGTTGGCTTGGCACTACTGCTTACTCAATGGCTTAGAACTTTAATTGCACCAACTATCTCGCCATTATTTTTTGCAGCAGTTATGTTCAGTGCCTGGTATGGCGGGCTTGGTTCGGGACTATTTGCTACCTTGCTATCCGTTTTAGCCAGCGACTTTTTTTTAATCCCGCCTTTATACGCTTTGGGACAAGCTAATGGTGCCGATCTTCTCCAACTGTTTGTTTTTAGTTTAGTTGCACTCTTGATTAGTTCTTTAAATGCCTCTTTAAGAGCTGCCAAGAAGCGAGCTGAGATTAGTTTAGCTAAATTACAGGCAAGTGAAGAACAGTACCGTCGTTTGATAGATACGGCTAATGAGGGTATCTGGTTGCTCGACGCTCAAATCCGAACCGAGTATGTGAACGAGCAATTGGCTAAAATGTTGGGCTATAGCGTTGGGGAAATGCTAGATCGATCTCTGTTTTATTTTGTAGATCGAGAATTTCGTGTGGAAGCAGAACAGTCCATCGAGCGACGCAAGCAGGGCATAATAGAGCAATTTGATTTTTGTTATCGCCGTAAAGATGGTTCTCAACTATGGGCAATTGTCTCTACACAACCCAGGTTTAATCGACAGGGTAAATTCGTCGGCATATTAGCCATGCTTACAGACATTACCGATCGCAAGCAAATCGAACACGAGCGCGAACAGTTACTCGAACGAGAGCAGTCAGCCCGACAGTTAGCCGAAGCTGCTAATAGCATAAAAGATGATTTTTTAGCCGTTGTCTCTCATGACTTGAGATCGCCTCTTAACGCCATCATTGGCTGGTCAAAGCTGCTGCGTGATGGTCGTCTCGATGCCGAAAAAACGGAAAAAGCATTGGAAATCATCGAACGTAATGCTCGGGAACAAGAGCGTCTTATTGAAGACTTGTTAGATATCTCGCGAATTGTCCGAGGTCAAATTCGTCTCGATCTAAAGGCTCTTAATCTAATACCAGTTATTGAGGCAGCTATCGATACAGTTCTTCCTACAGCTAACGCCAAACAAATTCAGCTAGAATCTAAACTTGCTTCCAATATCGGTTTAATTAAAGGCGATCGCGATCGCTTGCGACAAGTACTTTGGAACTTACTTACTAATGCAGTCAAGTTTACTCCAGCAAAAGGAAAAGTCACTGTAACTTTAGATGCGATCGCCACTCAGGCTAAAATTCAAGTTAGCGATACTGGCATTGGTATCTGTCCAAATTTTCTGCCCTACGTCTTTGAACGCTATCGTCAACAGAACGATAAAACGTTTAAAGTTCGTGGTGGACTCGGACTCGGATTGGCAATTACTCACAATTTAGTAGAACTACACGGCGGTAAAATTTTTGTAGATAGCCTTGGTGAAGGAAAAGGTGCTACGTTTACGATTCTGCTACCCATTGTCTGTTCTAAGTCAGAAATTATCAACTCGCAAACTAACCAACTGACAATCGAGCATCGGTGTTTTTTATCCCGCTTCTAAAAAAATCTCATAGTTGCGTTGTATTCATCACTTTCTGGTCATATTTGTAGCTAATACTAGAAAAACTAATCTCGTCCGAACATAGCAAAGAGGTTTAAGATGAAACGAATTTTGATGACCAGTCCAGTAGCAGTAGCAGCTTTCTGGATTGGTGTTTATCTTTTAATTACTTTGTTACCGCTGCTGGTACTCTTGTTTTATGCTCCTCCAGAAGGCAGAGGATTTTGGACGGAGTTTTCGGTAGCTCTCGGTTTTATCGGATTAGCGATGATGGCTCTTCAGTTTGCCTTAACGGCTAGGATTAATCATGTTGAAGCTTCTTATGGGGTAGACATTATCCTTCAGTTTCATCGCTATACATCTATAGTTGCGTTTTGTTTAATTCTGATTCATCCTCTGATTTTATTTGTCACCGAACCAGAAACTTTGCAACTATTAAATATACTCCAAGCTCCCTGGCGGGCGAGATTTGCTGTGGCATCAACTACGGCATTAATTCTCTTGGTGGTTACTTCGATCTGGCGCCAGCCTTTGAAAATCCCCTATGAACCTTGGCGAATTCTGCACGGGATTTTAGCGGTGGCAATTGTTGCTTTAGGACTAGCTCACGCTTTAGGAGTAAGTTACTATCTAAGTTTGTTTTGGAAAAGCGTTCTCTGGAGTGCGATCGCTCTGTTTGCTCTGTGGCTGTTGATTTATGTCCGCCTGATCAAACCTTGGTTTATGACCAAGAAGCCCTATTTAGTGGAAGAAGTCATTCCCCAACGGGGTAATGTCTGGACATTGGCATTGCGATCGCGAGGACATGAAGGAATGCACTTCCAACCTGGTCAATTTGCCTGGATTACTTTAGATATCTCCCCTTTTCGGATGCGGGAACATCCTTTTTCGATGTCTTCTAGCGCAGTTAATTTCGACCGTTTGGAGTTTAGTATCAAAGCTTTAGGCGACTTCACCAACGAGATCAAAGACGTTAAGCCAGGGACAAAAGCTTATCTCGACGGCCCTTATGGCGTATTTACCAGCGATCGCTATGGGGACTCGGCGGGATTTGTTTTAATTGCTGGCGGGATTGGCGTTACGCCGATAATGAGTATCCTGGTTACTGCTGCCGAACGTCAAGATGATCGACCTTTTTTATTAATTTATGCCAGCAAAACTTGGTCAGATGTAACTTTTCGCGAAGAACTAGAAGAACTTAGAACCCAGCTAGACTTAACTATTGTTCACGTTATCAAAGAACCACCCGAAGACTGGCAGGGAGAAACAGGCTATGTCGATCGCGAACTGTTAGCCAAATATATACCCCGACATCGAGGCAGTCGTCATTATTTTATCTGTGCTGCTCCTGTCATGATGGATGCAGTAGAAGCTGCTTTACATGACTTAGAAGTCCCCGTTACTAACGTTCACATGGAACACTATAATCTCGTTTAACTAAAAAATATGCGCTATAGCATCATGCTTCAAGTAGTAGGAATTATTACTTTGATTCTCGTCGGTACGGCTGCTTTGTTTGCCTGGCTGCAAAACCGCGAAATTCCCTCTACAGAAATAGAAAGCAAAGTATCAAATAACTTTTACCAAGCCCGAAGTAATGAGTAATGAGTAATGGTTCAATCAGGGTTAGAGAAAAATTATGCTAGTTAAACACGATTCAGTTAATCATTTATTTGACAACGATCTATTTGCCGAAGCTTGGCAACAGCTTAAAAATTCAATTGTCTATTACCAAGGTCGTCCGATTGGTACGGTAGCTGCTCAAGATTCATCAATGGAAGCAGTTAACTACGACCAGTGTTTTGTCCGTGATTTTGTGCCTTCAGCATTGGCGTTTTTGATGGCAGGAGAAACAGAGATCGTCCGCAACTTTTTGACCGAAACATTAGCTCTCCAGAGTCACGAACCCCAGATGGACTCCTTTAAGCCTGGTCCTGGATTGATGCCAGCGAGTTTTAAAGTCGAATTACAAGACGGCAAAGAATATTTAACTGCCGATTTTGGCGAAAGTGCGATCGCCAGAGTGCCTCCTGTAGATTCTTGTCTGTGGTGGATCTTGCTGCTGCGAACCTATGTTAGAACCACTGGAGATTTGGCTTTGGCTCGTCAACCTAAATTTCAGGAGGGAATTAAATTAATCTTAGATATGTGTTTGGTGCATCGCTTTGCCATGTATCCGACTATGTTAGTTCCTGACGGGGCATTCATGATTGACCGACGGATGGGAGTTTACGAACATCCACTAGAAATTCAGGTGTTGTTTTACGCTGCTTTACGAGCTGCCAAGGAACTGTTATTGCCCGATGAGTGCAATCAAATTTGCTTGAATAACGTCAATCGTCGTCTAAAAATTCTTACTTACCACGTGCGGGAATATTACTGGCTCGATCTTCAACGTTTAAATGAAATTTATCGCTTCCAAGAAGATGAGTTTGGCAAAGAAGTAGCCAATCGGTTCAATATTTATTCTGGTTCGATTCCGAAATGGTTAACTGAATGGCTACCAGACACAGGAGGTTATCTTGCAGGCAATCTCGGACCAGGACGCATGGATTTTCGATTTTTCGTCTTGGGTAATTTGCTAGCAATTATCACTTCTTTAGCTAGTGAAGCTGAATCCCAAAGCATTATGAACTTAATCGAGCAACGCTGGCAAGATTTAGTTGGTAATATGCCCATGAAAATCTGTTTTCCTGCGGTAGAAGGGGAAGAATGGCGAGTGGTTACGGGTGCAGATCCCAAGAATATTCCCTGGTCTTATCATAATGGCGGTAATTGGCCGATGTTGCTCTGGTTGTTGGTCGCAGCAGCACAAAAAACAGGACGGATCGAACTGGCTTACTCTGCCATTGAAATAGCCCAAGCTCGTTTAGTTAAAGATGAATGGCCAGAATACTATGACGGTAAATGTGGTCGCTTGATTGGTAAAGAAGCAAGAAAATATCAAACCTGGACGTTGGCGGGTTTGCTGGTATCGAGGCAGTTAATTGCCAATCCTACTTATTTGAGTCTTATTGGTTTTGAGCAGAATTAAGCAAATTATTGCCAGCAGATCATCAGCTCTAGATTAAACACAAATTAAATTACCCTCAGCAAAAATGGGGTTGTTTTTGACCGAGAGGGATGCCCTAAAGGATATGCGAAGCGGTATGCTTTAGCATTTGCGAAGCTTATCCTTTAGGACTCGCTCGGCATCGCGCGGGTTCCCAGCGCATATCCACCCTCGACAGTTGCTTCTCGACGTAAACCGCCAAGATCGCACTGTCTCGCAATCGAGATGTTGACATCTAATCATCATTTTTTTGACATCTAATTGTCATTTTTAATTGTCAAAATGAATATATAAAACAAACACACAAGAAATTAAGTCGATCTAGAGAATATTTACTGAAGATCGAGGCAATATTTAGATTTGTTTCCGCAGTAATCTTTAACTTTTCAAACTATGCAAAAATTTATTTCTTTTCCCGCTTTTTTAACCGCTGTTATTGCTACGGGGTTAATGGCTATACCAACCAAAGCTGTTCCGAGCCAGCGAGAAAAAGTATCTGTAATTGACACAGCAGAAACTTATAATCTTGACGAGCAGACAACAAATTTGGCTGCAAGCTTTGATTTGGGCGATTGGGCGCAGCCCACGGACGCGCCTCCAGGCGCTAATGCTAAAGCATACCGCTCCGCATATCCTTTAGGGCTTGGCGATCGCACCTGGTTAAATACTGCTCGTGATAGCCCAACTGATGACCTTAATCGAATTATTGGTCTTACTGGCTTAGGTGTTGGTACGGGATTTATTGCTTATCGTTTATATCGTGCTTATCAACCTGCTTCAACTAATTTGCCTTACGGCAATACTAATACTTTATTACTCGATCGCCTTAGTCCAAAACTACGTAAAACATTATTGCAATTGGTACACAATCGCGAAACTGCAAACCGATTATTAACTGGAACGATGTTAAGTCACGCCGATCGTTCTCCTAACTGGTTAGCAGAGAAAGTTATCTACGATTTAAAACGCGATCACCGATGAATTTGGTAGTACCGTTTTTGATTGGCTAGACTACATTGATTTGTCTAAGTAATAAGTTCTACTCAACTTTTTTCTCAAACTCGTCTGGTAAATTTGAGAGCAAATTTAATCCCGTTGATGCTTCAATGTCATTTTGCTAGATTTATTAAGTAAATAGTATTTTTATACTGAATAAGATTCCTGCCCTTATTTACTTTTTATCAGCTATGTGTGGACGATTTACTTTAGATACAACAGCCAATGAGATTGCCCGACAGTTTGAAGTAGAGATTAATGAATCTATTTCTTCTCAATATAATATTGCTCCATCACAATCAATATTAGCAATTAAAAAAGATGAGGCAAGCAAACGCTCTCTCGAAAAGATGAAATGGGGTTTAGTTCCAAGCTGGGTGAAAAGCTTGGACAGTTGGAAAAGCAATTTAATTAATGCTCGTGTCGAGACAGTTGCAGAAAAGCCGAGCTTTAGAAGCGCATTCAAGCATCGTCCTTGTTTGATTCCCATATCGGGATTTTATGAGTGGTCTAAAGATAAACAACCTTATTATTTCCAGCAGAAAGACGGTCAATTATTTGCCCTAGCTGGACTCTGGGAATCTTGGCGTAGCGATCGCGATGAGCTTGTTACTTGTACGATTATCACGACTAAAGCAAATACTGAAGCAGCTAAAATTCATCATCGAATGCCAGTCATCATTCAGCCCAAAGATTATGATTCATGGTTGGGTGAATTAGATGAGAGAAAACAATTGCTTGATACTTTACCTGAAGTAGATTTGGAACTGTATCCAGTTAGCAAGAAGGTTAACAGTCCTAAAAATAACACTCCTGAATGTATCAAGCCAATTTCGTAAAATAAAATGTCTAAAATTCTCGACTGCGATCGCGCGGCGCGACGCGATCGCCAACTGGCGTTTGAGGCACGAAACCCAACGATTAAAAGATTTTGTTGGGTTTTACTATCGTTCTACTAGCGCGTCTAGGCTAAAATGCTGGGCTAATTCCCCCAACCTTAAGGATTAGGGGGCTCAAACTAATTTTCAATACCCAACAAATTAATCTAGACGTTCTACTACCAAGTTTGTGATTACTTTTGAGAAATGGTATTAGTAGCCGTGAGGAAGGTATTGATTTACATCAACTTGGTCTTGAACATTAGTTTGATTCGCATCTTGAACGATTGCGTTACCAGTACCAATAGCAGCAGCTTCGTTAGCGTTTAATTGGACTGAAGTTTGAGCATCGGGAGTGGTATAACCGTAGCCACCTAAGTCTAATTGGTTTTGGTAACTACTTTGGTCGGTGTTCTGGTGGATGAGGTTACTAGTACCGACAGCAGCAGCCGAATTAGCGTTGTTTTGAATGCTAGTCTGAGCGTCTTGAGCGAAAGCAGTTAGAGGAGCGAAAGCGATAACAGCAGTAAGAATGGATAATGTAGTTTTTTTCATTTTAGACCTCGTAAAAGTAAGATTTAGTGTGTGTGTTTTGCTTACATTTACTAGTTACGACTGGTCTATTTTTTTATGCAGTTGAGGATTGGGTTTGTGATGAAAAAAATGGCGTTGGTGAATCGGGATATGATTTTTAATCTTGTCATATCTTAATCCAATCACCAACGCCCTGAAGTGAACGTTACTCTGCCTTGAAAAGGCAGAGTAACGTTCACCGCCTTCCGCGGTCAAAAAGCATGAATGAACTTCTTCAAGGCAACTGTCTCACTACTACCCACTAGCGATCGCGAAATCGAAATCAAGAATATTTATTAGGATCGTCACATGGATCGCCCTTGTAAGGCTGAACTCCAGTTTTGGGATAATCATCATCAGTAGGTTTGAAAAGTCTTGAGACTCCGTTCCAAAGATATTGAACTGTATCTTGTATCCATGTAGAAACTTTCATATTTTTTACCTCTTAAATTATTATTGCCAAAGGAAATCTTGGTTAAATTGTTGTCTTGTCAGAGGATATTCGAGAAGTAATCCTTCGCCTCCGAGAGGATAATCTTCGTTTAGAGGTCTTCCTTCAATAGACAAGAACATTGGTGCTTGCTCATCGATGCTCGTTGCGGTATAAAGAACTTGAGCTACGCGATAAATCATTGAACTACTACCACCGCCTTGAGTAAACTCTTGAGATAAATCCACATATACACCGTTTTTGCTGGTTCGCAAATTAAGTAAACGAGTTCCCCGAGGAATTGTAGTCGTTGGATCGAAAGCTAGAGATGGAGTAAGTAACTCGTCTAAAGCGTGTTCTAATGCCATTTGAGTTGAAGTAGCAGCGGTGTCGATGGTTTTTGGGATCAACCGAATACGACTATCAACTATTTCCAACTGATACAGCTGAGGACTAAACTTGGCTGGCTGTACTTCTACCACAGAAGATGATTCTGTAACAATTGGCAGGATTGCTTTGGTCAATGCCCAAAGAGCGGTCATTTCGCCTATTCCAATCAATAACAACGAAAAACCAACTATTATTGGTGTTGAGTTAGGTGATTTATTGCGTACATCCATGCTTCTTTCTCTCAAATTTAGAGCTAAAACTCTGCCGTTATTGATTAGCTCAATTGTTAGAGATTCAGCTTAGTTGCTACATTAATTTTGGGCATAATTACAGTTAACACTCCATCAATGAGTTCGGCTTCAATATGATTCACTTGAATTTCTACTGGCAGGGAAACATTACAGTTAAGCTGTCCATAGTGAAGCTGAGAAGGAATTAGTTCTGTTTCAGTTGATAACTTGTGGTGGTTATGAATTCCCGAAATTGAGATTGATTCTGGTTCGGCACTAATGTTGAGATCTTTAATCTCAACTCCAGGAACTTCTGCCTTAAGAATTAACTCCCTGTCGGTTTCATTAAATTCAATAGCTGGACACCAAGTTTTTTCTTCCTCGTTCATTGCGTTCACCTTCTGTTGCTTTTTCTTTGATGATTTTAGAATAGAGCTAAACTTTGAAGAATTTGTGAAGATGGCTAGATGTTGATGCTATTAGTTGGTTAATTGCTACCAGATTTTTCTGGAGTATTGATGTTGTCAGCGTTTAGAGGTTGTTCGACGCTATTTATGTTGACTAAACCAGGATCGATTTTAACGTGATTAATATTGATCCCTAAAATTTCTTGGGTTTGATATATGACGCCACGATATTTAAGCTTAATACTAGGTTGAAAAATAAAAACCATATTTGGCTTTATTTGCCTAAAAGGAAAGCAACTGAGGGTAGACGTTTCGGTAAAGTTTTTAGTCTCTTGATGAGCGAGTAATTTTGCCCGTCGCCATTCTATTTGGTGACAGCGTTCTAAATATTCTACTATATCTAGTTGACAACAGGTTTCTAAATGGTTATTTCTGTATTTATGCCAAAAGCTAAAGGGATTAATCAATCTGACGTAGGTATCAGTAGAAAATAGTTGTTTAAAATACAGATCAAAAGGAAAGCTGATTTTTGTTGGGTGTTTTTCTCTGATAGTCATAAGTTATCTCCAATACTCGTCTGTATTTTGAGATTAAGCTAATAATTTGAAGAAGTTGTGAAGCAGATTAAAAGATAGATTTGTGACTGGCGATCGCGATTATTTAGCTCGTTTTTATTTAACCTAGAGAACAAGTAATATAATCGTTTGAACCGGAAAAACCATCAAATACTTGGCTAAATTCAGCAGCTAGCAAGACGTTACTAGGAACTTCGCACATAACGTATACTTGCAAACCGTTTTCGCTTTGAACTAATCCCTGTTTAGCCATTTCTGCTAGTGGGGGTACGGCAAAAGGGAATCATCGGGACTACATTGGTTAAACCCATATTATCGCGGACTTGTTTAAATGCCTGACATTCTAAGGCAAAGGCTGCGCGATATTTCGGATCGTAAAGCGACTTGTACCCCGCCAACCTATCTCCTAATGAGGCATTTTTACCCCCTAGAAGAGCAACATCTGACATTCCCACATCCTCAAACCAGAGAACAAAAGCTTGTTCTTTATCTTGCAGAATTTTTCTGTCACTATCTGCTGTTACAATCATCAATCCTAATTTAACTTCTACCTCAATTGCCTACATGGAAGAATTTGTGAGGATATTGTTACTTGGTGGTTAATTTCTGACGTTGCTGAATACAACAGTTGCGACACTTTTTAATCTAAAGAGCAAAAGCCTTGATTTCTCCTCATAAACACAATGAACTAAAGCATCTCAAACCCTTATGTGTTTTTCCTTGTATTTAAAAAACTGTTTAAAGTATGGTGAATTAAGACTTAAAGAATAAGATAAAAGGGAAAACTATGCCTCACGACTATGAAAATTAGTATATTTTGATTATAATATTTTCGGCTTTTGTAACTAATCGGTTATGAGTAAAACAATTGACCATTAGTTCGAGCTAAATATTCCCTTGCTACTTTTTGATTGGATTCTTCAAATTCTTTCATTAATTCAATTTTTTCTTCAACTGATATTAATTGGCTACTGACAATAAAATCTGGTATGATGTTAATTATTTTGTCAATTATTAACGGTTTTTTCAGTTTATTATTCAGCTTGGTTAAATAATTATCTCGATATTGTTCAGGAGCAAGAAAAAAGTATTGTTTAGCAATTTGATTGCAATATAGTTTAAAATTTGTTTGTTTGATTGAAGGAGAAACAGTTTGCTTTGATGTTTTGATAAAATCACTACGATTTTGAGGGTAATTTATGGTATCCAAAAAGTCATCAATTAAATTGCTTTTAAATTGTTCTGGTTCAAAAACTTTGACAATAATATTTTTGATTGCGAAGACTTTTTGCCAAGGTTTAAAAATTTGATAATAATTAATTAATAATTTTCGCTCGATAATGAATTGCTTAAAACTATCAAAATATTTATCAGATCTTATAAACTGGCAGTATGGAAAAATTAAATAATCATCTTGTTTTCTTAAATAAATTACTATCTTTACTGCATACTGTGACAAGTATTCTTTGAGCTTATAAATTTGCTCTAGATCGAATCTTGGTAAACAAAAATTTTCCGAACTAATTATAAGATTTCGCTCCTGAAAAGAATTAGCCTCAATTATAACTTGTTCCCATCCACCAGCATGAGGATTATAGGTATTAAGCTTCAGCTTTTCCAAAAAAGCAGCAGCCAAATGATGCTGACCAAAAAGCTTTTTTCTAGGTATTCTAGATAAGGGATATAAAAAGCCTCGGTCAATTAACTTTTTTCTATTTTTGAACAAAAAAAATTGAATGGAAGTTGAACCAGTTTTATGTGTACCAATGTGAATATAAGCAGTTTTCATTTTTTTTAGTTAAAGTGCAGCTTTTAGATAATCTAGTAAAGGGTAATGCTATTATTGGAGATCAATCTATTTTTGTTGCTAAAGACCGAGCTTTTAGAAGTTCATCAAATGTATTAACTTCTAATAGGGCTTGTTTAATCGGACAAACCTGAATCGCAAATCCGTGTTCGATCGCTCTTAGTTGCTCTAACCCTTCGGCTAATTCGATTGGTGTCGGTTCTAAACTGGCATATATGCTCAAAAAATCCTGGCGGAAAGCATAAAGTCCTAAATGATGGAAGACGGGAACGTCAACCGTGTTACGAAAGTAAGGAATTGAAGCACGAGAAAAATAAATGGCGCGATTATAGCGATCGCATAATACTTTAACCGTATTGGGGTCTTGATAACCCGCGTTCATCTCCAACGGACAGGCAACGGTAGTCATCTCAGGTGATTCTCCTTTAAGATAAGGACTGACTAGCTGAGAAAGTATTTCTGGAGTAACAAAGGGTTGATCTCCCTGAACGTTGGCAATTGCGGTCATTTCAGGATAGCGCTCGGCTACTTCTGCTACGCGATCCGTACCTGTAATGTGGTTGGCTCTAGTCATTTCAACCTCGCCGCCAAATTGTCGCACGCAGTCGGCTACGATTTGATTGTCAGTTGCCACAACCACTTGCTCAAAATCAGCACAATTTTTGGCGGCTTCGTAAACCCACTGAATCATAGGGCGATCGCCAATTTGGGACATTACTTTGCCTGGAAGACGTTGTGAGCCATATCTAGCGGGAATAACAGCTAAGATTTTCATTGCAGACCACTCCCGACAATATCGTGAAGCCGAATTAAACCCAGACAGCAACCTTGATGATTCACCACTGGTAATACATCAATTTGAGAAGTTCGCTCTTCCATCAGCTTGAGGGCATCATAAGCCAGAACGTCTGGCGTGACAACTGTCGGATTATTGGTCATAATTTTTTCAGCTTCTAAAGTTTCTAGCTCAGTTGGTTTAATTTTGCCAATCCAGCGACGCAAATCTCCGTCGGTAATTAAGCCCAGCAGATTTCCAGCTCGATCGACAATATTTACCGCTCCTAAACCACCACAGCTAATCGCACTTGCCACTTCAATCCAAGCGGCTTCGGCAAAGAGAGTCGGATTGCGATCGCCACAATGCATTAAATCGCCTACCTTGATTGTTAAACGTTTACCTAAGCGTCCTGCGGGATGGTTAATCGCAAAGGATTCTGCCGTAATACCGCGCATCTGCATCAAAGTCATGGCTAAAGCATCTCCAATCGCTAAAGCAACCGTCGTGCTGGTAGTAGGTGCTAAATTCAAAGGACAGGCTTCTCGATCAACAGTAGCGTCCAGAAAAACGTCCGCTCTTTGGGCTAAAGTAGAGCTAATGTTACCGACAATGGCAATAATTGGTACTCGCCGATGTTTGAGGGCGGGAATTAAAGTGACTAATTCTTCGGTTTCTCCACTATTGCTGAGAACTACTGCCACGTCAGCAGTAGTGACAATTCCTATGTCTCCATGCAAGGCATCGCACGGATGCAGAGAGACGGCTAAAGTACCAATACTGTTTAAGGTAGCAGCTATTTTCTGGGCGACAATTCCCGATTTACCAACCCCCGCCAAAATTACTTTGCCCTGACAATCTGACAGTAAAGTCAGTGCTTGTTCTACTTGATCTAGCTGCATTTGTTGCGCTGCTCGATCGATAGCGCGAGCTTCTAGTTTAAGAATATCGGCAAATTTATTGACTCGAATAAAGCCTTTGGATAGATACATCACGCTCCTGATTAATTATCTAAAAATTATCTCGCTCGCTTTGATCTCGGAATGGGTTCAACATCATGCTGGTTCTGGCTGGTAAAGTCGGCGCACCGATTTTTTGGCAACGCCGATATACCTTTTGAGATAGTCCAGTCTTAATGGTGAAGGCGAGTTACCTTTCATGATGTCCCGTCTGACGTAGGAGCGAGCCAAACTTAAATCAATATCTTGTTGCGTGACATAGCCTGCGGCGATCGCTTCATGAAAGTAGGTAAACCAAAGTTTTCCATAGGGATGATCGCGATGCTTCCAAGGTTGAGTATGGAGGTTAGTATAGTGAATTAATTTAGTACTGCGATCGGCGTAGTCTAATACATTCCAGCTAGGATCGAGTTGGCTGATTTTATAAGGATGATGCTTAAGAAAGGAAGGACTCATGCAGGCGAAGTCTTTCTGGCTATATAATCCTTGCGCGATTTCTTCGTAGTAAGTTGCTAATTCAAAATGACATCGAGCGCAATCGATTAGCATTACGCTCAAAGCCCAGAGATTTGACTCCATAGAGCGATAAGCATCTTTTTTTGCCCCAAAATCGCCGCCGTTAAGGGCAGTATCCAACAGTTCGCCAATATCAGTTAGGCAAATGGTGTCTGAGTCTAGATAAATAGCTTTGCCTTGATAGTTGCATAGCTGAGGGATTAAATATCGGTAAAGGCTAAACTCGGTAATGTTGTGGTACTTGAGTTTTAGCGATAGCGGTGCGGGGAAAGGTTCTCGATCGTTTAGTTCAATGGCGTTGTGCGTGCCGTTAAATACATAAATATCTAGCTTTCTTTTAGTATGTTTGTGCAGAGAATAAATCGCTACTTTTCGTTCTAAAAGACTAGCTTCTCCAGAACCGATAAATACGGGTACGCGCTCTCGATCATTCATTGGCTGCTCCTACTTTACAATCTTGTTTCAGGCGATTACCCGCGCATGACTAGCGGCGGCTTTTCCTAAAGGATTCACGGATAAACCGCACTCCGCCCTTCGCTCTCGAAGCTTATCCTTTAGGGCAAATGAGAGGGAATCTTCCCACTCAAAACGCGCCTTAGCTTCGCGTCGCGTTACGCGATCGCAATTTGTTGATGTTAGTTGCGTAAACCCGATAAAGTTTTTTGCAGTAATTTTTTGGATAAAGATAAAGGGTGATTAATCTGCGGAAACTCAAAAATAACGTTAAATAATCGGCGGTATTTGCCTTGTGGACAGGTTAAAGGTTTTACGCCGTGCCAAGCATTAGGGGTATTTTTAAACAAAAAGCTATGGTTATTAGTAAACTGAGTTGGTATCGCCGTAGTGAAATCGTTAAAATCTGGATTCATGACATCTTTAAGCTTGTTTCCCAGCACCAAAGTCGAACCGTCCCAGGATGTATCCCAATCATCGCTGGTATTAAAATAAAAAATATGAGTGCCAGCTTTTTGTTCGGCATCTTTGTGAGGAGAAACCTCAGAATTAGTAACTCCCACGTGCCAAGCATAGCGAATTTGGAAATCTGCCACCTCAAACAGAGATTTAATAAAATTATGATAAATTTGACTGGTTTCTAATTCATGCACAAACATTTGCCAGCTTGTGGGCAAGTCTTTCTTGTTGATAATTCCCTTGTCTTTACGCTCTACTTGACGATAGATAGATGTTTCGTAAGCAAGATAATAGCGATCGTGAGGTCTTTGACTATAAACTCTTTCTAGCCCTTGGTGTTTTTCAAATAGTTCTAATGAAGGAAAGTCTTTTAATAGCTGTTCAAAACCTTCTAATGTTAGCAAGTTATGAAAATTATACCAGGGAAAAGGTCGATTGTGAATAAAATGTTTCGTCTCAAAAGACTTTAATAGCTCGTAATTAATAAAACTTTTGTTTTTCATGATATTTATTTCTCAAACATCATCCATTTAGTAAATAGTATTAGTTAGATATTAGTCAGAAAAATTGGCAGTTACACGTTGGAAAATATAGTTGAATAAACCTGGTGTTGCTCTTGGATATTTAGAATGTAATTGAAACCCTTTATTTAATAAATAGTTAATCACCTCTTGTTCTCTTTCTCCTTCGGATAACTCAACTATTAGGCTGCGTACTAAAGAATTAGCCAGAGTTTGGTCAGCTCCTTTTAAAACTAGAAATTCAATTCCATCTACATCAATTTTAAGGTGATTAGGAACTGGCAATCCAAAGTTTTCAATTAAGTCATCAATTTTATAACTTAAAATATATTGTTTAAACACACGAGCAAAAGCTTGACCTTTTTCATCAATAGCTTCTCCTAATGTATTTTGCGCTCCTCCGATGGTCAAACTGCTGTAATTAAAGCTATCCAGAATAGTTTGATCGGATAAAGCAATTTGTAAAGGAATAATATTATCTTGACACTTATTAAGATAAATATTTTTACAAAGTTGACCAAAGTTCATAAATGCGGGTTCAAAAGCATATATTTTTACCTTTTCGGCAAAATATTTTGAAGCAACAAAAGAATAAACTCCCACGTTAGCACCGATATCATAAAAAACGTCTCCCTCTTGTAAAAAGCTTTCGAGCCACTCGACTGTATCAGGTTCTTTTTTGCATGAATTAAGTCTAACTTTGTATTCGGTTTGCGAGTCAATATTGAGCCAAATATCATAGCGTTCATAATCCATTTTTTCAACTACATTAATTTCTGAATTTAAGTTTAATTTTAAGGTAGGTGATAATGCCTTGACTGGCGACAAAAGAAGACTTTTTGTTAACCTAAATCCTTCTTTTTTAGTATTGGCTAAATCTTGGTATTGTTTTTGGGTAAGCATTTTATTCAGCAAGTTTTTCATTTTAAATAAAGACTATTTATGCTAATGTATTTAATTTAAGCAAGTAATGTTTGAAATAAAGCAGACCATTGGGAGACAACTCTATTTCGATTATATTTGGCCACAATGTATTCTTTGCCTTGCTCGATATGCTGCTGGCGGAGCATCGAATTAAGTGCATATCGATGCAGATTTTTTTCCCAATTGGAGAATAAAACGAACTCGCTAAACTCTTCATAACTAGGAATTTTGTCGGCAACAACTGGAACACCCAAAAGAAGAGATAAGACTAAACGATTGTTAGTTTTACATCGGGTTAGTTGATTTAGACTGATTGGGATAATACAAACATCATTTTGGCTAAAAATATAAGGAAAACTTGAGAGTTGCCAAGGATGATATTTTACAGGAATTTTAGCCGAAGAAACATATTGTTTAAAACTAGTTTTTGAGTTACTAATTACTGTTAAGCTGAGCGGTATATTTTGGTTTAGTTTTTCGAGAGAAGGTAATACTTTTACCAAATCAATCATTCCGTAGGGAGGATTAGTCGTGCCAGCATTACCATACCAAATTATGTTAAGGCAGTTATTTTTAATTTTAGTAATTTTCTGCCTTAACTTTAAATACTCTTTACTTAAAATATTAAGTCTAGGTAGTTCGATCGCATCATCAATTACCACTGGTATCTTGTCAGTTTTGCCACCAATTAAGTTTTTTAATTCTGGTGTGGATACAGAAACTACATCTACAAGCTCAAGCATTGTTTGTAATCTTTCTGTTCTTTCGGCAAGAGCTAAGGCATCTTCCAGTCGATAATAAAAATGGTTGTCACACAAATCAAATATGGTTATTACACCCTTACTTTTGAGTATTTTTACCAGCTCTAAATTTTCGCGATCGTATAGCTTTTGAAAGACTACTATTTGATACTTTTCTAGATTTTTGTAGTTGAATATCTCGCACGACCATCCTTTTTGTCTTAGATACTTGCATGGTAAAAAAGCGCGATATCGAAAACTAGCTGACTTAATACCTCCAGGTGATTTCCAGGCAATCATATACTTATTCATTTTCTCAATACTCTATTTGATTAAGACTCAGTTAGGTTCTTTTCGTCGCTCATTCTGCTCTTACCGATGGTGCAATAAGAGCTAAGATTAAAGACGAACTACTTTTTTTCCCTTTTCCTTAACAGTTTTTTGCAACTGACTTAGATAATATTTAGAGTAGCTTCGCCAACTTGTCTTTAAAGAAACATCAAGATTATTTTCAATGAACTGAGGCTGATTAAGTTCCTGACAAAGATGTTCAAAATCTTCTTCAGGATTAGTTAGAGTCATAAAAGGGGTTAGACTCACAAGATTAACGCCACGTTCTCTCAGCGCAGTTCGTACTTCGGATAAACCTTCGTAGTATTGTCTATATCGCTGATTGGGGTCAACTCCTTTCCATCTAACGTGCTGATTATGGGCATGATGATTAGCAAGTAACGAACAGTTATCACAGCCGATTAAGATAATATTTTTAGCTCCCATATTTGCGGCTAAGCATACCCCAGCATTGGATACAGAACCCCAGAAGTATAAATAATTTTCGGTGGGTGTTCTTACCCAATCGATTACTCTACCGCGATCGCATGGTAGATTAGGAGGCTGAGTATTAATCTTACCAGGCTGGAGATAGTCGAAAAAATAGAAATTATTTTTAGCATACTCAATCAGTTCGGGAGATGTGACTCCTTTTAAAGCAATTCCAGCTTCAGTTTTAAAATAGCCTGAGATCCAAGTAATCTCTGGATGTGCTTCCTCGCTGGGCATAAATTCAGGAATATTTAGGTCAGGATGAGTAGTGATACTATACTGCACAGGAGCAACTTTCCATGCCATATTCAAGCCAATAACGATCTTGCCCTCCAGAAAAGATAAAGGAAAAACCCGTAAACTAGCTCCAGTGCCAATAACATAAATATCGCTACCTGGGTACTTGTCGTAAAGTTCAGAGACAAATTTCATAATTCATTCGTCAATTTGAATTAAATATTAAGTTAATTAATGCTGTTTACTGCTTTATTTTTAGGAGTATTGCAGCATTTGTAGAGTATCTTTGCGTATATGGTTGTTTTCCATCTCTGAAACCAGTAACTCTTCGGTGAAGATACCTTCAGCTAAACACTCACGTAATAATGAGAAAAAAAGTTTTTCCTGATTGGAGTCTGGATGCTTAAAGTATATGTGAGAAGGATAATATTCTTTGCCCTGAATCAAAGCTTTGGTTCTTCTAATCCATGGCACTGGTATCAAGCCCCATTTTTTAGGAATGGTCGATTTTCGATTTGGTTGATTAAAGTCAATTGGTAATCCAGTTTTCCACGGCTGAGTCTCGCGTCTTGTATTGTGTAGTAGTTTGGTTTTCTCATTGAGAGTATCAAGGTGATTCCATTCTTCTTCTAAGAGTCCGATGCTATCTTCTGGCTCCATACATAAACGTGTCCAAAGTTGATAGTCACGCTCGAAGTTAAACATTTCTTCAATTTGTTTTTCCCATTGCCAATGAGTCAATTTGCTACAGTCAAGCAGCATCACGCTAGTGCCATAAAATGGAGCTGTAGCAGGATCTTCTGGACAGATTTGGCGACAAAAGATGGCTTTCCCTTCCATATCGCGAGTCAACAATTCGTAGATATCAGTCAAGGCAAAGATATCAGGATCGATCACAATGGCTCTTCCTTGATAATTCATTAGTTGAGGAGGAAGAAAGCGCAGAGGAGTGAAAGACTGAAGATCCCAGTTATGCCACACTGGCTTTCCAGCCCCACGCAAATGAGGTTGACCTTCGCGCTCATACAAGCAAGGATAGTCCTCCAGGTGCAGGATTTTAACCTCGAATTTGTCACGATTAGGCGACATTTTTTTGAGCGCGTATTCTGCTACTTTAGCCCCCACATACTGTTGGGCATTAGTGTGAATAAAAACAGTTGGTTTCATTGTTCTATACAGATTAAATTTTGCTCAAGTTTTGGGAGTTCCTACTGATATATAAAAATTGTCATTGTGAACTTGTCCGTCTTTTCTAGGTATTGGCAGTAAAATTTCTTTTTGGACAAATAGATAGGATGAGACTAAATCTCGAATTTCTTCAATGGTAAATTCTTTGACATGATACTGAGATACTAGTTCAGGACTAATAAATAAAGGAGTTCCCATCAAAACTAAACCTGTCGGTTTGACTATATTTACCGTAGCCTGAAGTAATTCCTCTGGCTGGGGTAAATGTTCTATGACATCCATAGAGTAAATTAAATCGAATTTTTCTCGAACACCAAGGTTTTTAAGGTTTATTTTGCTAATTGGAGCTTGCATAAACTCGCAGTTGGTAATTTTCGCCTGGGAGGCTTTTGATTTTGCTAAACGAACTGCTTCGTAGTCGGCATCTATCCCCAAAATATATCTGCATTTATTTGCTAAAAAAGCAGCGTATGCTCCATCTCCACAGCCAATATCAAGGCAATTGTGTTCCCTTGATAAATAGGAGCGGACTATTTCTACTTTGGTTCGGTAATATTCGTCGTTGGCTAACTCTTCCCAATGATAGGCTCCCTTTTTGGCATATTTATCAAACCCAATAAAGTTATTGTCGTTGGTTTGCTTTAGTTTTCTGACTATTTTCCTAATTTTTGGCTGAATTATGTCGAGCATGATAATTATTGCTGAAAATATAAATTATTTTTTCTGTGATTAGGAAGACGTTTAATGAATTACAACCTAATTGCTGTCTGGCTCAGTATATTGTTTGACATTTTTTACTGACAATTCGTTTAGCGAGATGTTTAATATTGATAATCGAAGCTGGGAAAATCTTCTTCAAAGAATCTCTCAACTTTCTTTGGCTGGAAATAATTTTAGTTTGAAACTGTTTGAGAGAAATAGTGACAATTGTATACATTTATACTCCTAAACATTCATAGTTTCGACAACCACTTCCTGGTAACTACCCGACTTAACTATGCGACCTTTGTCTAGCAGGTAAACCCGATCGCAATGCTCTACCGTGGAAAGACGATGAGCAATAATAATTAGAGTTTTTGCTCCAGCTAAAGATTTAATTGCCTCGCTAACTAAACGCTCTGTTTCATTGTCTAGGGCAGAAGTAGCCTCATCGAGAACTAAAATTTGTCTTTCATGGTATAGCGCCCGGGCGATTCCGATACGTTGCCTTTGTCCGCCAGACAAACGAATTCCTCTTTCTCCTACCTCCGTTTTAATTCCTTTTGGTAATTGAGTAATTAGTTCCTCAAGTTGGGCGGCTTCGATCGCCTTCTTGATTCTTTGAGGATCGATTAAGCGATCGGGAACTCCAAAAGCAATATTTCTCTCAATCGTTTCATCAGTTAAAAAAATTGATTGAGGGATGTAGCCGATCATATTCTGCCAAGAACGGAGATTGTTGTATACCGATTTACCATCTATCAGGATATCTCCCGCTTTCGGCTCTAAAAGACCCAAAATTATATCTACTAGCGTTGTCTTTCCCGAGCCAGATTTACCGATTAAGGCGATCGATTGACCTTTTTTGATCCTTAAAGAGACATTTTCAACTGCCAACTGGGAACTATTGTTATAGCTATAGGTAATATGGTCAAGGTCAATCTGATTGCCAAAAGCGATCGCTTTTCTATCTCGTTTAAAATCGACCGCACTACTTATTTGAGAACTGGGTTTAAGTTTAGTGAGCTTGTTTATTCCTTGTGCGTCTATCTCTTTAAGATCTAAATAAAGCATATTCACAGCATAGTTGGAGTTTCTTAATTGGTTGATCGCTCCAAACAGCTCACTAGATGCTGGAATCAAACGCATTGAAGCCACAGCAAAAACCCCCATAGTACCAGTTATTTCTTGCATATCTTGCTTTAATAAAATTATGGATAGAGATATGAACAGCATAATAAAGACAATTAAAGCTGTCTCAATGAGAATGCGAGGGAGTATCTGCGAGGTACTAAATAAACTGTCCGCTTGGGCAAATTGTTGCGCTTTTTGTGCCATCTGTTTTTCAAAGTAAGATTCACAGCCGATAACTCGCGTCTCTTTTAAGCCGCCTAAACCATGATTGAGAATCCGAACCATTTCCTGTTTGGATTCAGACTTGATTCTGCCCCATTTTTTAAACTTATTCCCCAGCAGATTAAACAAGATAAATATAGGTAGCAAAATTGCCATAATCATCGCTAGTAGCAATAGATTGGTTTTGGCAAGTAGTAAAAATAGAAACAATAAAACAATAAAATTAACGGTTGCTCTTAAAAGTGGCAGTATACAAGCTCCGGTAAACGTACTAGTTTCAATCAAAATGTTTTTGATCAGGCTAGCAGTATTTCGGTTGAGATGAAAAGCATATGGAACTGCCAAATAAGCATTTAATAACTTAGTAATTAGTGATTGGTTTAGTTCAGAAGAATATTGATATATATTGGCCCAGGACAAAAAGTATAATAATGATTTAAGGCAAAATATAATCGCAATTCCAATGCCTAAGATCGGAACTACTTGGATGCTATCCTGCAACTCTAGCTGTCGATAAACCCAATCGAGTATGGGAATTTTGTGGATGGATTCTGGACTGCTAGCCACGTTCAGAAAGGGTCCGATCAGTCCAATACCTAAGGCTTCTAACACAGATGTTAAAGCGAATATAAACAAAAGAAATAAAAGCCCTTTTCTCTTTCCTTCTAAGACATACAATACTTTGGAGAAGTATGCAAGCATATTGCCAAAATTAATTTTAGTAAAGTTGTTTTTTGCTGATTAATGCTCTAAATAGCTTTTGGTATAGGGTTCATTTTTAATATTTACCCCGTTGGCGACAATGCCAAACACACGCTGTTGGGTATTGAGCAACAGCTTTTTCGCAGCGATCGCGCTTTCGTAATCTACCACTCCAGGACGAACTACCAGTAAAAGACCATCAACCATATTCCCCAGAATTACTGTATCTGCAATACCGATTAAAGGGGGAGTATCTAAGATAATGCAATCGTATCTATCTAAAAGAGTTTCAGTCAAAACTTTCATCCTTTGCGAGTTCAGTAATAATATTGAATTATCTGGCGTTGGTCCAGCGGTTAATACATCAAGATTCGGCATTACTTTTTGTACTACCTCGTTCCATTTCCTTTGATGAAGTAAAAGATTGCTTAAGCCGACTGTGTTGGACAGCCCTAAAATTTTATGCTGACTCGGTCTTCTCATATCTGCATCAATCAACAACACTTTTTTTCCTAGCTGAGCCATGGAGCTGGCAAAATTGCTAGCTACTTGAGATTTACCTTCTTGAGGTACACAGCTAGTGATGGCGATCGCTTGTTTGTCCCAATCGGTGCTGAGAAATTTGAGATTAGCCTGTAGCATCTGATAGGCTTCTCTGGTTCTTAGAGTAGCAAATTCTGGTTCTCGAACGGGAACTAAAGAATTATCGCTTGCTCCAGAGATACCTACGCTGTCATCTTTAGCTTCTCTTAATTGATTTAGGTCAGGAATTACTCCCTGCAAGGGATAGCCGAATATTTCCTCTGCTTCTTTACTATTTTTGATCGAGCGATCTTGAAAGTCTAATAAAAAGGCAAATGCTGCGCCAAGTAAAGCACCCATCGCACTGCCAACGACGACAACCAACCTTTTTTTCGACGAACCAGTTGGCTTTTCTGGTTCAACCGCATTAGCAATGATCCGAACGTTACCCACATTTTGATTTTCAGCTACCTGAGTTTCTTGCAATTGACTTAAAAGTGTTTGATAAGTAGATTGTGTTGCTTGTACTCGGCGTTCTAGTTCCCTCTGTTCTTCTTCCAATAGAGGCAAATTTTCTAAATTTCGTTGCCGAACTTGTAAATTACTTTTAAGTGCTGCCAATTTATTAACTAAACCCGGACGCTCGACTCCCATAGTAGCCAATTCGTTAATCATTGTTTGGTCGGAATTATTAGCACTAATGCTTAAAATTTTGTTTTTTAATAAATTTGCCTGATTATCGCCCTGAATTTGTCTGATTTGCTTGTCTAAAAGAGTTTCCAGCTCTAGCTCGCGTTCTTTTAGGCTCCTAACCTGCGGAGCATTTTCGGAAAAGCGATCGCGCTGATTGACTAAATCTATTCTTACTTTTTGCAGTTCGGAAATTAACTCTGGCATAGCCGATTGACTCAAAGCTCCAATAGCTACGGCTTCTTGCCAATTAATATTTAGTTGGCTACGCAATTGTTCAAATCGACCATCAATATCTTCGAGGTTAGTCGTTACTCCCTCAATCTCACGCTCTAAAGATTTAATTGTATCTATATTGCTAGCGGCTTCTTGTGATAGATTAGCAATCTTATTTTTAGTCTTAAATCGACGTAAATCTGCTTCGGCTTCGGCAACGGTTGATTCGACCTTAGGTAATTGCGCTTTAATAAATTGTCGAGCTGAAGCGGCAGCAGAGCGGTTACTCAAAGTGTCTTCTTGTACATAGAGGTCGATTACTTTGTTAACTATCAATGCTGCTAATGCTGGATCGGAATCTTGGTAAAAAACCTGCAAGACATCTGTGCCGACAATAGGCTTGACCTCGAGATTGCTGGCTACTTCTTGATAGCTGAGAAACTCACCCTGGTCGTTTGTTAAATTAAGTTGTTTAATTGCTTTTTCGACAATCGGTCTGGATTTTAAAATTTCGGCTTCGGTTACAACTGGATTGCTATCTTTCCCCAGAACTTCAACCTGTCCTCGTTCGTCTTCTAATCCGACTAGCCTCGAGGATTTATCTGTCCTAATTAAAAGTTGAGCTTCGGCTTGATAAGTAGGTTGTTTTGATAGTGCTGACAGCAAGAAAACACTAGTTACACCGAGAAAAATTGCAGTTGCTGGTAGCCAACGACGCTTTAAAACTAGCCAATATTTTTGAAAATCAATTTGTTCTTCATAGGTATTAGAAACTACTGTTGGAATCATATTTTCACCTGGTTGTTAATGTTCTTCAACTATTTTTGAACCAAATCAAATAGTTTAGTACGCTCCTTTACTGCTGGTCACGACCTGAATTGTTTTCAGCAGTATTTGCCAGTCTAAAATTAAAGACCAATTTTGGATGTAAACGAAGTCTAAATTAAAAATCTCTTCCGAATCGGTATCAGAACGACCGCTGACCTGCCATAGACCAGTAATTCCTGGTAAAACTTCATGACGCAAAAGCTGATAGGGAGCTAGTTTGGCAACATCGCGGAGTGGTAAAGGGCGCGGACCGACCAAACTCATTTCTCCTCGCAAAACATTAATCAATTGTGGTAGTTCGTCCAAACTATAGCGACGGAGTAATCTGCCAACTCTGGTAATGCGCGGATCTTCTTTAATTTTAAACAAAATTCCTCCTTTTACTTCGTTTTGAGCTTCTAACTCTGCTTGTAATTCATGGGCGTTTTCTGCCATCGTGCGAAATTTCCACACTTTGAAATAGCGACCTTTAAGTCCAACACGATTTTGTTTATAAAAAATTGCTCCTGGAGAATCGAGCTTAACCATCGTAGCAATGAGCAATAGGGGAAAAGCAAGTACTGTTAATAACAAGGATGAAATTAGCAGATCGAAAATACGTTTACACCAAAAATCAACTCCGACAATCGCAGCAGAGCAAAACCGAATCGTAGGCATTCCTCCGAGCATTACCATTTCAGAGCATTGTTCGGGCAACTTGAGATCGACAGCTAAAATTCTCCAGTCAATCCCCGCCGTTTTTAACTCCCAAGATAATAAGATCGGATTTTCGACTTTCTCCCACGAACAAAGGAAAATTTCATCAAATTTATACTTGCTAGATTGGTTCAAAATCCTTTTCCATTTCTGACGATCTTGACAAATAGACAAATCAACAGCGCCTTGAATTTTAAATGTTTTAGTGGAGTTGATTAATTGCTTAACTTTTGTAGTATCCTCCAAAGTTCCTAAAAGCAACACTTTATGTCTAAAACAATCAAATTTGGTTTTAATACTTACAACAGCTATCTTTAACAATATTCTCTGGCTATTAATTACGATTAAAGTTAACCCCCAAGCCAAGACAAAGACTGAACGAGATATCCATAATCCAGGCTGTAGCAAAAAGATAACCAACAAAACAGTAACTTGTGCCAAACAAATAGCTTTAAACAGATTTAAATAGCTGCGATTTTTGCGATCGCTTCCATAAATCCCCGAGGCAATCATCATACATAAATTTATCGGAACAATCAACCACAAAAAACCAAGTTCTTCTTGATTTGGTCGCCAAATAAAATAGCTATTAACAGGAGTACCGACTTTTTGAGCTATTATCCAGGCAAAGGCGATCGCCATGCCATCAAACAAAGCGATCGGAAAGATTTGCAGCAAAAATAAGGCTTTCCAGCCGCTAATCTTGACAACTGTTGGATTGCGAATATCCATTAATATTTCAGAAGCATTATCTAGCAACGGGCTAACAAATAAAGAGCGCTCTGTCTTGAGTATTTTACTCAGTGCAGATCTCAAATAACCGTAAAATGCAGACACAGACAAATATTGCTTTAACAAAACGATAAACTTTTGACCGTATAATGTCTGCCAAAACATTTTCTGTTTTCTCGGCTTCAAGTTTTTTGGTGGCATTGGCTACACCGCAGTTTAATTAATAATATATTTTCTCGAGGAAACTGTTGTAGAATTCTATATTTTTTTATCCAAGTTGATTATGTATAAACTTTACTCAATAATCCAAAAACGTGTAATACAGAGTAAACTTACGATACTTAGCTAAATAGTAAAAAAATCAAGCGATAAATTTGGTAGCAAATATTACTTTACCTATATTTAATGAGGTGAAAATAAAATAATGTTGGATTTAACTCAAACTATAGCACACCATAATTAATTGTCTTGAATTATGCTAAATAAAATTAAATATAAGAAGCTAGTAGTTGCTAATTGCTTTGAAATCGAAATTGATCGCATTTTAATTTTTGTCGAAACCATCTCGGAAATAGAAGCTTTTCGGGAATTAAATTTCTACCATTTTGAATTTACCTACCGCAATTTAGAACAAGGAACTATATCCAACATCTTTTTTTTGGGAAACATGGCTCTGGAGCTAATCAGAATAGAGAATTTAGCTCTAGCTACCAGATACTCGACACAAACAAATATGGATATTATGACGCGCACTCAGTGGCGCAGAAATCAAGCTCTTCCGTTTGGGTTTGTTTTACGTTATGTAACCAGCCAGCAACCTAGATCGAGACGTCGTTGTGACAATGCTGATGGACAAAAAATCAACAGCATTCAAACATACTCACAAATAAATTTCTCCAGTAAAAATTTACAAGAATTACAGGAACCAGCTTGTTATATAGTTTCTAAATCACTCACCTGGGAAAATTTGCTCGATAATGCCTCTGCGATCAAACAAAGATTGCTGGCACTTCAGTCAAAAACCAGCAAGCTAACAAATATCCAAATTACGCTTAATACTTTTAAACCCTTAACTAAAACTGTTTCTTTAATTTCTACTTTAGATTTGATCGATATAAAGCAAGAAAATTATCCAAAACTAAAACTAGAGTTTGACCAAGGTTGTCAGCAGCAATTGTTTTTGGCTACATTTTCGACAATACCAATGATTATTTCTTATTGATGGTGTTTATTACAAATTAATTACACGCTTAATATCAGCTTGTTTAAGATGGCATACGCTCCACTTTTCAAGGTAAAGCAGCATCAAGCAATTACTTGTACTTGTTAAATTTTGTAGTCAAAAATATCAGCAATAATACTGAGACACGTTCCACTTTACAATTAAAAGAACAAGAATTTAAGCAATTTTGCTCTGGTTTTTTATTGATAGCAAAATTACGCTTATATTAAATGTAATTTTTCTAGATTTTCTCAAAAATATCATAAATCTATTCTTATTGAAACAACAGGATGCGCTCTAGGACTTGTAAAAAACAATAATTTTTGCTTGAGACGAAAAATGGTTTCTGCCATAGTGTAAACTGGATTACAAATGTTGAGTAGATCTTTAAAAGTTATATCAATTCATTCATATAGCTCTATGTAACATTATTTAAAAAAATGAAAAAAAAACTAAAAAATAACCAAATTTCCAACAGCTTTGATTATAATGTTTTGGAATTAGAGCAACGTTCGATTGTCAAACAACGAACAGAAGAAATTAAAGAGCGTTTGAAACGCTCGGCTCAAGATATATGGGAAATAGGTCAAAAACTTTTTGAAGTGCGTTCTGAACTGGCGTATGGTCAATTCGACAGCTGGTTAAAAGCTGAATTTGGCTGGAGTCGCCGCACAGCGTATAATTTTGTTAAAGTTTACGAAGCTTTTCCCGAACGTGCAACTGTTGCACAAGTTAGTATAGCAGCATCTGCTCTCTATCAATTATCTTCACCATCTACTCCCAAACAAGTGCGAGAGGAATTTATCCAAAAAGCAAAAGATGGAGAAAAGATCACTCGTAAAGATATTCGTTTAGCTGCCAAGCAAGAAAAACCGTCACTTGCCTTAAATGCTACTGTTACCACAGAAAAAACGGCTACTTCTCAACAGCAAATTATTTCGATTATTCCTCAAGCTACTAAGGCAATTAAAATATTAGCCGAACAATCTCAAGACTCAGACGATTTGAGCGACTCGGTTGAGCCAGAACTTCGCTCCCAAGGATGGTATAGTTTAGGAGAACAGCACTTTCTCTTTTACGGTGACACTGCGTCCCCTCAATTCTACCAAAATATACCAGAAGCCGATCTCGCAATAGCGATTACCTCTAGTGATTGGGATCATGATTGGTTAGTTGATAAAGTAGAAAATTTGCTTTTGTTAAAAGAGTCATCTTGGTCAACAAAATCTCTCTCTACATTAATTTCACTGCTTTGCGAACCAGACGGCACAGTACTTTTTCCTTGGCTACCAGATGAGAACATGATTGATTCAGCCCATAAACTAGGCAGAATTATTGTAGCAGGGGATCCCATCCTAGAACGCTGTCAAAAGGCGATCGCCAAATCCAAATTAACGCCGAAGCTAATTTCACCACTTGAGAAACTGTAAAGTCGTTGACAGAAACAGCAGTGCTTGAAGAGTTAAGTCAAGCTAATCTTAGGGATTGTCAAAGACACTTCCAGGGGCAGTAAGCAAATTGGCAGCAGCAGACGGATAACTAAGCTTTTTGGTTTCAGAGACTAGTATTTCTTGATAAGATGTAAAAGCTGTTTGAGCCGAGCGCCGCCAATTAAATTTAGTTTTGACAGTTTGATAAGCAGTATGACCCATCTGCGCCAGTCGTTGCTTATTTTCAGTTAGCTGCTCAAATGCCTCTTGTATAGCTTGAGGATTTCCTGGCTCTACCAAAATGCCACAATTTTTGTCGATCTGATAGGGAATTCCTCCTACTTTAGTTGAAATTACTGGCAGACCAGATGCCATTGCTTCCAAAATCACGAGGGGCAAGGTATCTGATAATGTTGGGTACACAAACAGATCGGCATATTGAAACAGAGAAATAACATCTTGATCTGGTATCCAGTCCGTAAAAATAATTTTTTGGCGATCGCCTAGTTGGCGAGAAACCGCATCGTAGTCAATACCAGTTCTTTTTTGACCGCAGACAATTAAAGTAAAAGATGTTTTAACTTGGCTAAATGCTTCTAAAAGAAGATCAACTCCTTTGTTTTTAGTGTGATTTCCTAAAAAGATACCCACTGGCACATTTTTTTCTGACAATTTCGGTAAATTAAATTTATTAGTAATTGACTGGACTTGTTGTGGGGAACTTCTAGAATAGAATGCTTCATCTACACCATTAGTAACAATGCGTATTTTCTCCTTCTCGATGCCCAGGGCTGCCAACATCGGATATTCCAGGGGAGAAAGAGCAAATATTCTTTGTGCGTGTTGAACTATATAATCTATAGGCTTTTCAATACAGAACTTCCAAGCCAATTTCTCATGTAAATATTTTAGTGAATAAGCTTTTCCACCAGAGGTTATTTCACAAAAACCATGAGTTGAAATAACATAAGGAATTTTTTGGTTTACGCAAGCTTGAGCTACACGTTTGGCTTCCAAAGCCGGAATAACATTATGTAGATGAACCAGATCGTAGTCTCCATGTTGGATTAAAGAGGGAATATCCGATCGGTAGAACAAAGTGCGAAACTTATTGGGTAATAATCCTCTGGTAAAAGACAAAACATTAGACGATTTTCGTGCCAATAACTTTGCCTTGCCAAAACTACTATTTATTTCCTCAAACGAAAGGATAGCAATATCTATATCGCAATAGTCGGCTAACGAAGCGCTTAAATGCTTGGCTGCATTAGCAGCACCACTGGCACTTAAATGGGGAGGAATAATAACCGCAGCTAAAATTTTCATAGGTATTAATAGTCAGCTAAGATTTGTGAGTATTTTTGACTAGGTCGACAACACAATACAGTAAATAAAATTTGATAGTCATCAATTGGCATACAACTCAGGCTTGGCGAATGTAGCAGTCGATAAAGAATATTTTTCAACTAGATGAGCAGGAAGATCTGGCTCATGAATCATTTCTTGGATGGTGTCATTAATATTAAATTTTGGTTTCCAGCCAAATAAAGCTTCAATTTGGGAAATATCAGCATGAAGATAAGGTCGGTCTACTTTACGCAGGCGTTTAACATCTTGTTCAATCTTAAATTCAATTCCGCTAAGACGTCTTATTTTATTAAGTAATTCAGTGACCGAATATTGCTTCATAGTTCCTAGATTGACGGTAATAACAGATTTATTTGATACTTCTCCACGAGATGCTACGGCCCAGAAACCTCTGGCAGCGTCGCGAACGTCAATATAATCGCGTTTAGGAGATAAATTGCCTAATTTAATCGTGCGTTGCGATGACTTTAGTTGAGCAAAAATTTCTGGTAATAAATGGGGGTTAGTTTCACCTGAACCAACTACATTAAATAAACGAACAATGATGGCAGCAAAGCCTCGCCTTTTAGCAAAATATTTAACATAATGTTCGCCTTGAAGTTTGGTAAAGCCATAGATATCCATTGGTTCGGTGGGAGAATTGGCTTCGCTGTGGGGAAGATCCTGAGGACTGTAAATTGCTCCACTACTAGCAAATACAAATCGGCAATTTAGTGGACACAAAGACAATAAATTGACTGTTCCTTCAATGTTTGTCGATATCGTAAGACCAGGATGCATTTCACATTCTGGGATATAGTGAATTGCTGCTAGATGAATTATAATTTCTGGCTGAAAATCATTAACAACTTGAGCCAGTTTTTCAAGATCGCGAATATCTATATTTTCTAGTTGAAAATAGGGCAACTCTTCTCGATTAAACCGAGATAATCCATATCGATGATTGTCAACTACACAGATTGAATGGTCTTGCATCAGAAGCCGAGTCAAAGCACGTCCTACGTACCCTCTGCCTCCCGTAATTAAAATTTTCATCGTATTTACTTGTTCACAAGAAGGTAAATTGTAAGGAGCTTTCCCCGCCTTTCGAGGCGGGGCTTGTCCTAGCCGCAACCGTGTCGCGGAGGACGCGAAGCTTATACTAAAGCCCTAAAGGATTAGAAGTTCGCGTCACGCGAAGCTAAGGCGCGTTTTGGGTCAGAAGATTCTGTCCCAAAAGCCGCCGCTAGTCATGCACGGGCATCGTCCGAAGGTTTCCCTGAACGGACGACACGTAGTTAGTGCTTTAGCATACCGCTACGCATATACCATGCACGGGCGACGCGAAGCTAGTACTTTAGTGAATCCTTTAGGGCAAGTCTGAAACACTCAAAGCAATGCTTTTGGTTTAACTAGATTTCTTCTGCCATTGCTCAAAGTAATAGCCTTTAGAACCTTTTAATAAATAGCGTTTTCCCCGCGCCAATAATTCGAGTAGCTTTCTGACAGCTGATTGAATATGCAGCGGAGTTTTTTGTAAGAAATGATCGTGTCGTAATAAAGCGATTTTTTTCTCTGCGTTTTGTTCCTCATAAGCAATGAGCGATTTATTTTCTTTATGCCATCTAAAGTCCGCCAAATAAGAAGCAATGTGAACGAACCGATATTTTTTTCGAGCCAGACGTAAAAAGAATTCATAGTCCATTGAATATTTGAGTGAATTATCCAAAAAGTTTTCCTCTTCAAATATCCTGCGCTTAAAAAATGTGGATGTACTGGGTATGTACAAAACATGAAGATATTTGAGAATAAAAAAATCAAAGTCGAGTTCTTTTCTAAATTGGATGATACTGCCCTGTTCATCTATCCAACGATAGTCTCCATAGGCAATATCGCTTTCCGGGAAACTAGCGAAAGATGCCGCAATCTTGTTAAAGCATTCAGGTAAATATAAATCGTCGGCATTAAGCCAACCAATTATGTCACCTGTTGCCATCCGAAATCCTTGATTTAGCGCATCGCTTTGACCTCGATCTGGTTTAGACTGCCAAATTAGATGAGGATACTGTTGCAAAATTTCAACTGTTCGATCTGTAGAACAATTGTCTAAAATTATATGCTCAAAATTAGAATAATTTTGTTGGAGTACGCTTTGGATAGCTGAGTCGATAAATTTCCCCTGATTAAAAGAGGGTGTAACGATTGATATCTTTGGGTACGTTCGATCCATCGTAGTTTAATTATATAGTGTTTTTGAGTCTTGACTAAAATCTTTGCGGATCTACGGATTTTGGTTCTTAAAGCAAGATACAAAACCGTTAAAAAAACTAAAGAACGGTGCGTAATAAAAATACTAATTAGTATTTTTATTTTTTTCTGCTTCAAGCTATTTGATTGACTAAATCCTGATGTTGTAAGCTATAACTGAATTAATTTATGATTTGATCAGTTACGTCTCTAATTATTAATGCAGCTATATATCTTTTACCAATAAAGCTTATATAGATAAACTTCTTGTAAAATCTGATTGCTATGAGCAAGTCATGTATTTAAATATTCAAATTCAATAGTATACTCAAATTCAATATTTTTTCAACATCATGTAAAAATATCTCTAAACATGAAAATTATTTTTTCAAGCATTGAGCAATCTATAACCAGCAAAATCAAGTAATCGAGCCAGGATTTCAGCATTATCTCTGTTTAAACTATTGTGGAACAATTGTTAACAGACTATCACCTCAAGGCATTACTTATTTTTGTAACGCCTGCCAGAAAATATAGCGATCGCTTTTGGCTAAAAGTGTTTCCAGTTTGACTTTTAGTGTTTTCTGATACCACGAATTATGCAGTTAATTGACAAATAATAGCTAAATATGCTTTCATGTGTAAAATCAAGCTATTAACATAACATCCTTCATAGGATTGCCATAAATAGACGTTATCCTTAGCAAGTATGTAAGTACTGAATTTATTTTTAAGTAAAACAAAGATCTTTATTCCCCCATATTGGAAACTCTGTATACTCTGTCAAGATTCTCTATTTGGGCTTGCTTAAAATATATCAAATATTATGCAGCTCAATATTTGAAGACTATGCTTAGAATTTCTCTTATTGAACGCAACTACATATCTATTTTATTGACACGGTTTTCTACAGCGCATCATAATGACGGCTATTTCTAAATAGATAATTCAAACTTATGCTCAACAAATTCTTAGCCAACAACCATCAGCAACCACCTGTATTTATATTAGGAACAGGCAGAAGTGGCACTACACTTTTGCAAAGAATTATTAATAGTGCGGAAAATGTAGTCATTTGGGGTGAACATGGCGGTTTTCTAAGCCAAATTGCCGAGGCTTATTTTTTAAATTTTGAAGATAAAACAATACTTCACAACATTCCTCTGCGAAATAACCCTTTTGATACTCCTCAAGCTAAAGCTCAACAACTAAAAAATTCTAAACTATGGCCAGCATGGTGTAACTGGTATAGCCAGAAAGAAGTCAAAGATATTTTTCGCTCTTTGATCAAAAACTTTTTTAAGCCCCCTAATGTTACTAAAAATGTGTCTTGGGGATTTAAAGAAATTAAATACGGTCAAGGTTGCCGAACTTTAGAAATGCTTGCAGATTTATATCCTGATGCCAAGTTCATTTTTATAATTCGCGATCCAGTAGATGTAATTGCAGCATATTTCTTCAAATACTTGAAAAAACAATCAGGTTTGGGCGATCGCTTAACAATTTCACAGGCAAAAAATCTTAAAGAGAACTGCGAATTTTCAATTGCCAGGGAAGCCGAGGCATGGAGAAAGCAAAATACTTATTTTAGAGACTTCAAAGCAAAAAATAGCCCCACAAGTTTGCTGGTTGTCTACGAAAATTTAATTGCCGATCCCAGTATTGCCGAGTCAACCCTAAAATGGCTGGGCGTTTCGTATTCAAATGAAAAAATCTGGTCAATTTTAGCGATGAAAGAAGGCAGAGGTGAATCACTCAAGGCAGAAGCAGGTAAAGCTCGTTCAATTTTGACTGACCACGAAATTGACCAAATCAGAGAAATCACCAAACAAGTTACCAAAGAGTTTGAACTTGTGACCAAATAATTTTTACCAACGAAAATAACCAGTGAAATCCAGATATTACCGATATTTCCGCAAAAATAAGCAGACAATAATCAGTCTTGCCATCATAATTGGGTTATTAATTTTCTTGGTGATCCAATTATCGGCTCAGGTATTACCAAGCGGTAGTAGATTAAAAGATTTGGCAACATCTGATACCAAAATTGGCAGTGTGGGGACATATAATACTCTTTTCCCAGAAGACGGCAAAAGCCAGCAAAAGTATAGAACTTTATTTAAGCGCGAGATGAGCGCGGGAACAGTCTTGTGTTATCCCAAAACCCTTTGGACAGGTTTCAAACAGTATGATTTTTCGCAGTTTAATACTACAGTTAACTGGTTTGAGGATAGCGGACTCGTGCAAATGGCTCATTTACTAGTTGGTCCAAATCAATATTATCCTCAATGGTTTCTGGATAAGTCTTACACGAACGCGCAATTAGAAGACATTATGGAAGATTATATTCGCGAGGTGATGCACAGCAACAATAATGGCAGCAAAATTGATATCTGGAATGTGGTTAATGAAACTCTTTGGCTCGAAGGCGGAGCTCCTTATACAGGAACGATCTGGAATCAATTAGGAACGGAAGAGGATCGATCGGGACTGACAGGAGCGGACAAAGTACTGACTCATCACCCCGTCTACATTCGTAAAGCATTGGAAATTGCTCGAAAATATACCAACAACAAGCTAGAGTTACGAGATAACGGGATTGAATTTCCAGATAACGATGAATATCAAATGTTTTATCAGTTGGTAAAGCATCTACTCAATCAAGGAGTACCGTTGGATGCCGTCGGTTTTCAAACACATCTAAGCACAGATGACACTTATGATTGGGAGGGCTTGAAAAACAATATTAGAAGGTATAAAGATTTAGGGTTAGAGGTTTACATTACCGAATTGGATGTTGGCAATGACGGTAGCAAACAGGGAAGAAAAAAACAGAAACAATATTATTATAACGTGGTCAAAGCGGCTAGAGAAGGGGGTGTCGATCAGATTCACCTGTGGGGATTAAATGATGGACAAATGGGTGATTATCGCGAAGATGAGTTTGCTCTTTTATTTGAAGGTTATATGGAGCCAAAGCCTGCCTACTATGGTTTCCAACAAGCTTTAAGTAACTATAACTAAAAGGGCGTTAGTAAATCAGCAGCTGAAATTTTATTTAAATATAAAGGTAATCTAATAAATGCCAATCCATTTTAGCTAAGAGCCAAGAGCAATAAGATTATTATCGGGCATCTCTTCATCTTTTTCAGCACAATATTTATAGACATGATTATTTATCTTGCCTCATATCCACGTTCGGGAAATTCATTAACTCAGAAAATAATTCAGACTTTTTTCGAGCGACCCATAACTACAGATGATCGAGGAAGCAGAGGTAGAGGAAGCCAAAAAGCCAAGACCTATGCTAGTGGCACAGTATCTTTTATCACCAACTGGCGTTGGCCAAATGAAAATTCTCATTCGCCATCACGATGGGATAAATTACAAGCACGAACTTTGAACAACAATCTCAATCGGTGGATTGCTTGGTACGACTTAAATGTACCGCCCTATACGAAAAACTGTCGCTACCTACTTCCTGACTGTTCGAGAGTGCTGACTCCAAAACATCGTCAGCAGTTAGCAGGTGAAGATTGCTACTTCTTTATTAAAACTCATCGACTTCCGTTTAAAAAGTATTTTGAAGGTGAATATGTAATCCAGCCCATTCGTCATCCTGGGGCGGTTCTTTGGTCTTATTTTAATTTAAAAAAGGCTAATGGCAATACGACAATTTCTTTATCGCAAGAGATTAGGGGAAGTTCATGGAGTAATTATCATCAGCTTTGGAGTAAAGCCATTCCTCTGGTGAACGGCAGATTAATCCGTATTCGCTTTGAAGATTCACTCTTAAATCCTCTGCAAAGCTGCGAGCGAATATCAGCCGCGATTGGACTTGGATATAATTCAGCTAATAAAATGACCTCATTTGAAGAGTTGAATCAACAAGATCCCAAACATTTTCGTGCTGGTCAAGCTAGAGGTTGGGAAGAATATTACACTGACCAGCAAAGACAACTTTTGCAGAATATACATGGTTCTACCATGCAGCAGCTTGGTTATGAAATGATAAAACCAATAAAAGTCGCACACCAATAAATATAATTTGTAACTTATGCATCAGACTCAAATCACAAGTAGGCTTTCGATTGGCGATCGCCAACCTTTAACTTTAATTGGTGGCCCTTGCGTCATAGAATCAGAAGATTTCACGTTAAAAATGGCCGAGGAAATTTACCAGATATGCGATCGCCTAAACATATCTTTCATTTTTAAATCTTCTTTTGACAAAGCTAATCGGACTTCAATTAATTCCTTTCGCGGTCACCCCTTGGACAGAGGGCTAAACATCTTACAAAAAATCAAAGATCGGCTGGGCATACCCGTTCTTACCGATATTCACGAAAGCAATCAGGCTGCTACTGTAGCCCAAGTAGCAGATGTTCTGCAAATTCCTGCCTTCCTTTGTCGTCAGACTGATTTGCTCTTGGCTGCTGCTGCTACGGGAAAAGCGATTAATGTCAAGAAAGGTCAGTTTCTCGCCCCTTGGGACATGAAAAATGTGGTCAAAAAACTAGAACACGGTGGGGCTAAAAATATTCTTTTGACTGAGCGGGGTACTTCTTTTGGCTACAACAATCTCGTGGTAGATTTTCGTTCTTTACCGCAGATGCGAGAACTAGGTTATCCAGTAGTTTTTGATGCGACCCACAGCGTTCAGATGCCAGGAGGCAAAGGAGACCAAACAGGCGGACAGCGAGAGTTTGTCCCCTACTTAGCCAAAGCAGCAGCAGCAGTAGGTATTGATGCCTTGTTTATGGAAGTCCACGAGACTCCAGATGTTGCTCCTAGTGATGGTCCTAATATGATACCTTTAGCCAATTTAGAAAAAATTCTTAGACAGGTAGCCAGTATCCATAATAATAGTTTAGAACTAACTATCCCTGTAGGCGTGTCATGAGTAGAAATTTAAACGCTTTACAGACTCGTTTGTCTGAGGTTAAGCTACTGGCACTAGATGTAGACGGTGTCTTGACTGATGGTGGTCTTTACTACAGTAATACCGGAGAAGAGCTAAAAAAATTTAATGTCAAAGATGGACAGGGAATCAAGTTGGTCATGCAGGCGGGAATTGAAGTAGCCATTATTAGTGCCAATAATTCTGCTGCAACCCTTTATCGAGCAAAAAAGCTAGGTATTCAGCGTGCTTTTGTTGGCATTGACAACAAGTTAGCTACTCTCCAACAAATTTGTGCCGAACTAAATTTATCTCTGGCTCAAGTCGCTTATGTTGGTGACGATCTTAACGATTTACCAATTTTACAGTCTGTTGGTTGTCCCTTAACGGTAGCTGATGCCATACCAGAAAATCAAGCTCATGCCGTATATGTAACTGAGTTAAAAGGAGGGCAAGGATGCGTTCGCGAAATCTGCAATCTTTTATGGCAAGTACACCAACGCAAGTTACAATCTTCATTGTCTAACGGCAGAGTCTCGTCAAGCGGGAACGAGATAATTTCTCACCATAAAAGCAAAATTTTTGATTGAAAAATGAAAAGTAGCAAGCTCGTTAAAAGGATCGTTACTTGTCAAGGTAGTATTCAGCTAGTTACCGCTTTATCAGTTCTTAACTATCGAGAGCAAGAGCAAATAGACTACCAATACGAAAATTACCTGGTTATTTACGATCTCAATTCTCCTCCAGGACAAATCGATGCCTTTGCTGCCTTCATCAAAAAAATGGCGCAACTAATCTGTGACTGGAAAAAAATAGTATATATTCTTCCCGAACAGATGCAGGCAATGGCTAGTAAAAGTAGCTCAACCAATTCTTTAACCTATTTTCAGAGAGTGCATGAGCTAGTTGAAACAGATTCTGCTGATGAAATTTACTTATCCCGAAACTGGCAATTTGGCAATCAGCTTTTTACTAATGCCTATCAGTTAGCCGAAAAGATTTGCTATGGTGATAGTATCGGCATTTACTTTGGGTCAGACTCTAAGGCATTTTTTCTGCCTCAAAGTTTACCCAAACAACTATTAAGTAAGCTGCTGATCGAGTCGATTAATCGCACTAAATTAATTTTGGGTTATCCAGTTTTGCGGGCGATCGACTTCGACCGAGGCTATTTTTGTCTTCCATACATATTAGGCGAAAACCCGCCGATGCCAGTTACCATAACTGACAAGACAAGTCTGCTCAAAATATTCAAACAATTAAAAAGTCTGTTAGATCGCGATTATATCAGCCAATTACGGCAGCAAATAGGGGATGCGCCCGTATCAATTCTTTTGACCTCAAATTTTTCTGAGGCTGGGAGAATGACATTACAACAAGAAATAGAGGCTTATCGAGAGTTTTTCGATAGTATTGATGTTTCTCAAGGCTCGGTTTTAATTATTAAACCGCATCCGAGAGATAGCCTGCAAAAAATGGTAGCGTTGAGCAAGACCCTGAAAGAGCTTTTTGAGCAAATTATTATTCTTTCAGAAACGAGCTTCTTTTTTCTGCCTTTTGAAGCTTTTTTTACAGCAGCTTTTTTGGATGAGAATTTAAAGTTAACTAATCAAGTTAGAGTATTTGCCTTTAGCTCTGCTTGTTTATCATTAAAATTACTGTTTAATATTCATTCTTTTATTGGTTTTGGCAATAAAATTACTAGTAAATTTTTTGCTCAAGATTATGCCCCTGGTAGAATTAAACACGAACAGGACTTAAAAGAGGCACTAACAAAAATCGGCGTTGCTAATATAAAATATTACAATTCGTAGCTTTTAGCTTTTTACTAAATCCAATCTAATAGATTACTAAAATAATTATTTCAATTTCATATCCCAATTCAGCAATGCTCAAAAATCTAAATCGAGTTTTTCCCTAAACAGTTAGAAAAATGTCCTATGACCATAAAAAAACGCTGGCAAAAACTATTTTGGCTCGTCAGAAAACCAGTAGTTCACTCGTTCAGAAATCTTTATGTGCAATACAACAACCCCGATGCCAATCTATCTGCTCCTATAGTTTGGAAATATGATGATATTGAGGCGATTAGCATTGGTAGCCAGACGCTGATCGAACCATTTTCTCAGATCGTTGTCGAAGTTAGCTCGCCATTAACTAGTATTCCAGGTCGTCTAATTATTGGCGAAAAAGTAATTATTGGCTCAGGAGCAAATATTCGGGCTGCGGGAGGGGAAATATCGATCGCTGGCAACTCCATGCTCGCTCAGCAAGTATCATTGATTGCATCTAATCATCTAATTTCTGGAGAAAAACCTTATCGAGATCTACCTTGGGATGAATCAAAAGTGGGAGTTTCAATCGAGGAAAATGTCTGGATTGGGGCGGGGGTAACTGTTCTTCCTGGTTGTGCGATCGGCAAAAATTCGGTGGTTGGAGCAGGTAGTGTGGTTACCAAAAGCATTCCAGCCAATGAAGTCTGGGCAGGAATACCAGCAAGAAAGATTAGAAATGTTGTCAAATCTAAATATTTAGCTTATCCCAGCACTTAGTAAGTATCAGCAGGCAAAATTAAATAGCCAATAATTATTTGGTTAATAAGTTTGTTAATCTGAATGATTTTGGGATCATAGTTAATTTTTTTTGATTGTATTCGCACTCAGAGGGTAATTAAATGACTGCATCAATAACGAAATTTGCCATAGATGATGTAACGGGAATTAAAGACTATTATGAATCTTATGGATATGTGGTAATCAAAACACTTTTAGATCGTGCCAAGATAGAGCATTTTATTAAACAGTACGAAAAAATAAAGCGCAACAAGTTTTTTATTTATTACAGCCAAAGTTTGCACTTGCCTTTGCGACCTAAAATTACTAATGAAGGTTTTATTGAAGAGTCTATAGAAAGAGTTCAAGATTTAAAATTTTTTCCTGGTTTTTCGCAAGCTACCTTAAAGTGCTTAATCGCTCAGCCAATTTCTGAGATACTGGGCATATTATCTGGCTCCTCTAGTCATACAATGTGGCAAAATATGTTTTTTGACAAGTCAACAGGAACTGTAGAGCATCAAGACCACTATTATTTAGATACTAATCCTCCAGGAAATCTGATTGGTGTCTGGTATGCCCTAGAAGATATTCATCCAGATTCTGGCTGCTTTTTCGTAATTCCAGGTAGCCATAAAGCGCAGGTCTTCAGTCGCGAGAATACATCGTCAACAAAAGGGGGACTCAAAGCCCTAATTCCCGATCATGAAGATATGAGGAAAAAAATAATCAAGCTAATTCAAGAAAAGAACTGTGAATACAAAGCTTTTCCTTTGAACAAAGGAGATGTTTTATTTTGGCATCCTTATACTATTCATGGTGCTTACCAGAATAAAAATCCTCAATTCAGCCGTAAATCTTTTACAGCTCACTTTTATCCCTCACATTTGGAACGCCTAGATGCTCAAACCCCTTGGTTAAAACGTTCGGCTAATCCTCATATTTTGATCAGAAGAAACAATTTGAGAGTATATGGATGGAATGTCAAACAGTATGCAATTTACTTCTTTAATAAATTAAGAGGTGAAGAAATTACTATGGATATGCGTAGAAAAAGCTATGAAGATTATTCTGAATAAAGTTTTAGCTTTAACCGATTGTATAGTAAATTTTCGCTCTTTAACTTTAAACAATTATGGCGGTCATAAAATATGGCTTAACTAAGTTATTTATCTGCTAGATGAAAGCGTATTAGTATTAGAGATACCAAGCATTTTTTGACAACAAGCTGATAAATAAATGTAAGAGAAAAAAACATTGAACCAGCATTTATCGAAAAATATAGAATTAGGAATTACTTTGTGCTTGTCTGCATTTTACCTTGGAATTGATCTTCCTAACCCAATTCCTAGTGCTTTAGCTCTACTAAGTTTTTTAATCATTCCTCTTTTGATCATTCGGCAATGGAAAAAATTCATTTATGTTGCAACTAGAGATATACCGCTGATCCTGGCGGTAGCAATTGCTGTGTTTTCGGTGCTATGGTCTACCAATCCAGAGGAAACCTTGGCTCACAGTAGAGCCTTGACATTTTCGACTGCGTTCGGCATCTATCTGGCAACGCGCTACACGCCAAAAGAGCAAATGCGCTTAATGGTTTGGCTGTTCGGCAGTTATATGTTGCTTAGTTTAGTAGCTTCGTTAATTTTGCCATCTTACGGGACGGATATTAATACTGAGGGATTGTCTTGGCAAGGAATTGCTGGTCATAAAAATGCCTTATCAGCTGCCATGGGTTTAGCTGCTACGCTTTTTTTGGATCTCGCTCTTTATGGCTATAAATATCGAAGGATTGTCTCTTTGGGAGCGGGAATTTCCTTTATCTTAATTGTGCTTTCTAAGGGAAAAGGTGGTCTGGCGGTATTCATTGCCTTGCTTCCTCTGTTGTTACTTTATAAACTTGCCAAACAGGAGTATCGGTTGAGAACTTTTCTTAGTGTTTTTGCCTTCGCGATCGCTTTAGTTCTGATTGTAGCTACTTTGCTCAATTTAGAGTTCATCACGGTCGAGCTTCTGGGCAAAGATGTGGAATTAACTGGACGTATCCCTTTGTGGAATTATTTAATCCAAAGAGGGATGGAGAAATCTTGGCTAGGTTATGGATATGGTGCATTTTGGACTAATCCCCAGGAGACTTTACTGGTGGCTCTCAATGTACCGTGGATGTCAACTATAGCAGATGGTATTACAAAAGCTCACGCTCACAGTGCCTACATCGATTTGTTTTTGCAACTAGGTTGGGTAGGCGTGTCGCTAGTGACGCTTAGTTTTATGACTCTACTGTTTAGAGTGGTCTTGCTGTTAGGTCTAACTAGACAAATAGAGTATTTTTGGATGCTTCAGCTGTTAATTTTTATGGCTTTGGGCAATATTGCCAATAATGCGGGGGAATTTCTGGCTTATCGCTCTTTATATTGGGTTTTATATGTATCATCCGCCTGCTCGACTGCCATTCACTTAAAGAGAATTTTGAAGACTGGTAACAAATTAAAGAATCTTCAATATGAAAATACTACATATCAGCACTAAAGATGTTGAGGGAGGAGCTGCTCGTGCTGCCTATCGATTACATCAGGGACTTGAAAGCCTCAACGTTAATTCTCAAATGCTGGTACAAATCAAAGTCAGCGACGATCCAACAGTAATTGCCCCCCAAACCATTATCGAAAAGAGCATTGCCACGCTGGGAGGCATTTTAGATACAATCCCGCCACGGATTTATCGTCGGGATACTCAAATTTCATTCTCAACTCAATGGCTGCCTGATGCAATTTGTTCTAAAGTTACTCAACTCGATCCTGATTTGATTAATCTACATTGGATTAAAAACAGCCATGTGCGTATTGAAACAATGGCTAAGTTAGGGCGACCAATTGTTTGGACTCTCCACGATATGTGGGCTTTTACTGGAGGATGTCATTACGATCGAGAGTGTGGTCGATACGTTGAGTCGTGTGGTGCTTGCCCTCAACTTAAAAGCGATCGCAACTGGGATTTGTCCCGTTGGATTTGGCAGCGAAAATCTCAAGCTTGGCAAAATATTCCCTTGACTATTGTTGCTCCGAGTGAGTGGTTAGCTAAATGCGCTCGTTCTAGTTCTCTGTTTAGAAATCTAAGAGTTGAGGTGATTCCCAATGGTCTCGATCTAAAAAAATATAAGCCAGTCAATAGTCAAATAGTGCGATCGCTACTCAATCTGCCTCAAGACAAACAACTGGTACTATTTGGAGCGATTAAAGCCACCAGCGATCGCCGTAAGGGATTTCACTTGCTTCAGGCAGCTTTGCAAAGCTTATGTCAGTCAGGATGGCGGGAAAAAATAGAGTTAGTTGTTGTTGGTGCGTCACAGTCAGACAAACAGACGGATTTGGGCTTTAAAACTCATTATCTCGGGAAATTGAGCGATGATATCTCTTTGGCACAAGTTTATGCTGCCGCCGATATCTTTGTCGCACCGTCGCTGCAAGATAACCTGCCTAACACGGTAGTAGAAGCGATCGCCTGTGGAACTCCCTGTACTGCTTTTAAAATTGGCGGGATGCCAGAAATAATCGAGCATCAGCAAAATGGTTATCTAGCTCAACCCTTTGAAGTAGAAGATTTAGCTAGAGGAATTGCTTGGGTATTAGAAAACAAAGAACGGCATCATAAATTAAGCGATCGCGCTCGTCAAAAAGCCGAACAAGAGTTTGCTCAGGAATTACAGGCACGCAATTATGCGTCTCTTTATACTGACATTTTGGTTCAACAAGAGCAAAAAAATGGCAAAAAACAGCATAATTCGTCTTAAAACTTTCTTATAAATAAATTTAGAAAAATACTAATAAATATAGCAAAAATAAAGCTGAAAATAACTTTGATGATTAAATTAGTAGTTTCCTATAAATTCTAAATTTTAATTTTGTTTTTATTAAAATAAATAATCATATTTTTGACGCAAATTATTAAGTAAGATCTAAGTAATATGAATAAAGATTTTTGCTTTTGTACGCTAGCAATCAGCCATAGATACTGTCTTTTAGCAAAAGAATTGGCGGCGGATTTGGCTAAGTATGCTCCCGAAAAAATGCTAATAGTATATACAGACCAGCCAAGGCAATTTGAAAGCTGTAGTAATGTTTTAGCTTTTAAACATTATCAAAAAGGTGTGCATAGCTGTATGAATGACAAAAGATTGGTTATCGAAAAGGCTTTGTCAATATTTAATGCTGCTATATTTTTTGATGCAGATAGCAAAATTATAGCTCCTATAGATAATAATATGACTATTCAACCAGGAATTACAGTACATAGAATTGATAATATTCTTAAATGTAAGGTCAACCAAAGAAACAAATATAGAGCAGAGATAACGCAGCAAATAGCAGATAAGCTGAATATTGATTTAAAAGTCACTAACTTAATTCCAGGAAACATATTTGCCATATCAAAAGAAGATGGAAAAGAAATTGAGTTTTTTAAAACTTGGGATAAAATTGGCAGATATTTTGAATTAAAAAATCTTCATTATGCTGAAGAAAATTCAATGGGATTGGCTGCTACTAAGGCTGGATTAACGGTTAGAAGTGGCAAAAACTTAGAAGAATTAAAAAAAATTCGTCAGCATCTACATATCACAAGCCATAGCATGGAGTCTAAAACTATCTTGGAGCGTCTGAAGCGATGGAGAAATATTCCTTATCGTCTGAGCCTGGCGCTAATAATTGCTTTAAAAGACTTTAAATTTTACTTTAATAGCTAACAAGTAAAATATAAATATTTAACAAATTAACAATATTAGTAAAGTCGATCAAGTAATAATTATGAGTTCAAGAAAACCAATACTTGTGACAGGTTCACATCGTTCTGGTTCAACCTGGGTGGGTAAGATGATTGGTCTATCTCCTATGGTAGGTTATATTAAAGAACCATTCAATTTAGAGCATCGTCCTGGTATCTGTAGTGCTAAATTTGAGCATTGGTTTACATATATTTCACAGGAAAATGAGTCTTATTTTATCGATGATATCGACAAAACAATTCACTTTTTGTATAATTTTCAAGAAGAAATTAAAGCAATAAAATCTTTAAAAGATACATTACGACTTTTAAGAGACTATAGCAATTTTTATCAATATCGTATCTCAAATGCTCGACCTCTTTTTAAAGATCCAATAGCAGTATTTTCGACAGAATGGTTGGCAGAAAAATTTGAAATGGACGTGGTGGTATTAATTAGACATCCTGCTGCTTTCGTTAGTAGTTATATAAAGAAAAATTGGTACTTTGATTTTGAGCATCTTTTAAAGCAGCCTTTACTAATGGAGAAACACCTATATCTTTTTGAAAAAGAAATAAGAGAATCTACTATAAAAGAATATGATCCTGTGGATCGAGCATCATTATTGTGGAAGCTAATTTATCATGTCGTCGCCAAGTATCGCGATCATCATAAAAATTGGATGTTTATCAAGCATGAGGATATTTCCTTAAATCCTCTAGCTGGTTTTCAAGCAATTTTTAATCATCTAAACTTAAATTTTTCAGCCGAAATTAAGCAAACAATTGAAGAATATAGTAATCCTCAAAATCCTAGCGAAACATTTAAAAATGAAAATGCCTTTTTGTGGCTTACTAATGGTAATTTAAAACGAGATAGTAAAGCAAATATTTTCAATTGGCAACATAGACTTAGCGAAGAAGAAATATATAGAATTAGAGCAAAAACAGAAGAAGTCGCTAACAGATTTTATTTAGATCGAGATTGGAATATGTAGTAGTTACACTTTTGATTGATTTAAGTAAAAAAAGAATGTATTTAGCGATCGCGAAAAAAATGGCGCTCGTTGTTTTCTTCGATTTTTTATTAGATTTATGAAGCACTCTTGGAGTAAAATAGCCAAAATTCCCCTGACTTCTGATGTTATCCCCTTGTGGCTTGTCCTCGAATGAGGGGACTTGTGACTTACTTCTTATATGCAATTACGATAAACCACTCCATCATGAGAATAAAAATCAGTCGCTCGCAAAAACAATTAAAAAAAATCATTTTGTAGTCACTTTTGAGGTTTAGTCTGTAGAATTAAATCTTTGCTTTTTAAAATAGATGTTTGGTCAGCGATCGACTAAACAAATTTTAGAAATCTTATTTTTTCTACTAAGGTAAACCAATGGAATCAATACTAGATCAAGCTTTTAGCTCATTTAATAAATATAGCGGTTGGATCGTCTGGAATTTATTCTTGGCTTTTATTCCTCTAGTTCTCAGCTTTTGGTTATTTACCAGACGTACTAAAAAGCGACGTCGCCCAATGGCTGAGTCCGAAAGACTTGCGCAACGGCGATCGCTACTTTGGTGGATAGGTTGGCTCGTTTTTATTGCCTTTTTACCCAATGCCCCTTATTTGTTAACCGACATAATACATTTAATTGAGGCAATTCGTGCGGGTTATTCAATTTGGATTACTACGTTAATCTTTATTCCTCTACACCTATTTGCGATTTTGATGGGTTGGGAGGCTTATGTAATTTCTTTGATCAATCAAAGTCGTTATCTTAAGCAACAAGGAGCTAAAAAATTTATTCTAGCTAGCGAACTGATAACTCATGCTTTATCGGCGATCGGTATTTATTTGGGCAGGTTTCGTCGCTTTAATAGTTGGGATTTAGTTACTCAACCTAATATTGTATTTACTTCAACCATAAATGATTTAACTACTCAAAAACCTTTATTAGTAATAGTCATTACTTTTATTATTTTAACAATATTTTATTGGGTGATGAAACAAATTACTTTAGGCATTTTACTCCGAATACGTTATTTTATTGCCAATTCAGATAATTAGACTTCAAAATTATTAATTAGCTTATTTGCCAATAAAATTTTTGGTCGAACTCACGTTAAATGAAGATTTAAATACGAAAAACATCAACAAATATTTGCTTATCTCCTTTAAGTCGCAGCTGATTGGGAGAATCATAAAACATCATCAATCCATCTTCTGCTTCCCAACAAGAATACAAAGCTAAACCTTCGGCGTGATCTGAACCGATAGTAAAGGGTAAATCAAATAAAGGGAATAGTTCAGACTCATCTTGTTCTTGAATCATATCCCCTTCGCTTTGCGCTGCCTTACGCCACCGAAAAACCTGCATTTCTCCTTCAAGAGCCATTGTTGGACCAGCTAGAATCAGCAAATCGTCACCTTGCCAACATAGCTCACGCACCCCCAAACCGTTTAAATTTAAAAAATATTTCTTATATTTTGCTCCATCATCACCAATCTGTTTAAGTTCTAATATTCCCGCTTCCTTCTCTATTGGTTCAATTTCTAAAACAATTGCCCAACCGCGTAATACAGGACCTCTTAAACCGAGTAATAAACGTCCATCTTTAACCGCCAATCCTTCAATGTCTAAACCATTATCTTTAGAAGGAATGCCCATTTCAAGAAATGGTTTGAGATGTGGATCTTCAGTTAGAGCCTCAAATAAAATATTTCGTTCGGCTGTAGTTTGCAAACAGGCTGCACTCAAGCTGTTACCCTCTTGAGGAACAAAAGACTTAATTAACTTACCGTTAATCACTGGAATTCTCGCTAAAATAAAGCGATTGAGATCCGTTGTAATAGTTGCCATCCGTTCTAGGTTCGTTGCCAAATCATCTTTTTTTGGTTTTTTACGTTTAGTACTGTGTGAACCCGTAAGCCAGAGATAGCCATCAGAAAAATCCATTCCCTCGATGTCCATTTCATCATCAGTATTAAACAAATCAATGTAATCTTGCAGTAAAAAACTCTGATGTTCGCCGTAGTGATGACAGCCAAGAGGGGAAAGCCTTTCAATCCCAATCATTTCGTCTGAACCAACCCACAAACTACCATCAGGACTAAAAGCCGCGGCGGAAATGTCGCTGATGATTTTTTCTCTTTCAGCTTCAAAATCGAGCAAGACGCGAGTAAGAAAAAAGTATGAGGGGTGAGACTGAGACATATAAATTTTAAATTAATGGTGTAGTGTAGCTAATTTTACTGCGATTACGCTCTGCGTGTTTTTAAAATTTTAGTTAAAAATTGCTCGGAATCTATCTATCTAGAAAGGTATTGTTAAACTAGTAATTTAAAATCTAATTACCAATAGATAATGGTCTTAAATCGCCAAGCTTTAGAATCGAAACTGCTACAACAGTTGTTAGCTCATCCCAAATTAGATCTTAAAATCTGGAGTGACGAAGAACTACTGCAATCTATTAAAGCAACTCTACAGCAACAGTCGACCAAAGAACTGTGGATCTTTGCCTATGGTTCGCTAATTTGGAATCCATTATTTAATTATAGCGATCGCTGTTCGGTTGTAGTTGAAGGCTGGCAAAGACAATTTTGTCTTTTAGCACCTGTTGGTAGGGGTACAATTGATAACCCAGGTTTAGTTTTAGGTTTAGAACCAGGAGATCGTTGCCAGGGAATTGCTTATCGTTTACCGATCGATGAAAACCTAGAGTCGGAATTGTTACTGCTGTGGCGCAGAGAAATGGTAGTTGGTTCTTATTTTCCTACTTGGATTACTGGTAAAAATAGTAATTCTAGTATTGAAGTTTTAGCGTTTACAGTTAACTGTCAACATCCCGTGTACGTCAATAATTTATCGCCTGAAAAGATTATTGAATCATTGGCTACTGCTAAAGGCAGCTTAGGTTCATCTGCCGAATATTTGAGCCATACTGTACAGGGTTTGTTAGCAGCGGGAATTGAAGATGAAATTTTAATCGAACTGGAGCGATTGGTGAAAAAAAGGCAACAAGAGCTTATTTTATTTGCTAAATAATATTAGCACATTATCACTGGAGTTTAGCGATGCCAAACCCCTCGAACGAGCTAAATTAATCAGATTTAATCAAATTAAATTTCTTAGTTCAAACTCTCATCAGAACTATAGCCTACTGCATTTCGCATGAAGGCTAACTGTTGATCAAAACCAATTGTTTCTAACGATTTTAACAACTCTTTTCCTTCAGAAGATAGCTGATAATCGCTAGGAAATTCCACAACAGAACCTTGTTCCATTTCGGCTGCCAATTGATACCAGAAAAATAGCTTTTGGTTAGAAGAATAAGATTTATAGGTATTAAATTCTTCGCGAGCGCTACCAGATAAAATATCTTTTTGTACCTGTAGCTGATCGTCTTTAGACATTTCTTTAATGCTGTTGATTAGACTATTAGCTTGGTCTAAATTTTCTCCTTCTCGTTCTGGTTCGGGTGTAATTTGCTCTTTGGCAATATCTTTATACAAAAACCACAAGACAGCTAATTGATCGTCATCTGATAAAGAATGAAGCTGATTGATTTTTTCTTCTGCTACTTTGCTCATAAAATATCTCTATTATTTGTTGTTTAGATTAGGTTTTAGTTGCAAAAAATCGTAACTAGCTCCCTATTCATATGTTTATCATGAACAAAATGTCCGATTAAGACACCTATAGTTAGCCGTAGATATTTACCTAAAATCTAATATTTAAAACCAGACTTTCGTTAGAGGAAATTAACAGCTTATTATTCTAAATTGTATCTTTTAGCGCATTTTAAGAATCCGAATCAAAAACCTAGTAGCGCTACGCGTCGCCCTTTAGGGCATAAAGTCAGAAGTCCCCTCATTCGAGGACAAGCCACAAGGGGATAACATCAGAAGTATTTAATTGCGCGGCTTCGAGGATTTACTAAAACTAACAAACCATAATCGATAAATCATCTGCGTTCATTACTTGCGATATGCGAAGCGGTATCCTTTAGGACGCGAAGCGGTATATCCGCAGGTATATCCTTTAGAAGACTTTTATACAGCAAGATCTCAGACAGATCAGCCCACGACTAAATCTCTAATTTTTTGACAGTGAGGACAAAAATAATATCTGCGACTTGCCGAAATTTCTTTGATAATAGAATTATTGCAGACATAACATGGTCGTTCCTCTCGATTAAATACCCAATGACGATAATCTTGATATCTGTATCCCTGTTGCTTTAGCCGCTGTACTAACTGCAAATCGTTAGTAATGCCTTTTGTTTGATAAGATTGCTGAGGAACTTTAATCGTAGCTTGCGCCAAAGCAAATATCTGTTCCTGGCTACAGTCAACAGGACGTAGTGTCGGATGCACTCTCGCAACAAACAGTATTTCGCTACGAAGATAATTACCCAAGCCCGCCAAAAAACCTTGATCCAGAAACAAACTAGTAAAGCGTCGGCGATAAAAAGATTTGTTAAGTAACCTGGCTTTAACTTTCCTCGTAGTTGTTTTGCTATCTAAAATATCCAAGCCAAGACGACTCAGAAAAGGATGAATAGCGATCGCAGCTTCATCCAACACCTCTATATCCGAAGCACTATAAAGTAAAGCTGACTTCTGTTCATTATGAATTGCTAATCTTAACTGGCGTTTAATTTGAGGATAATTATCAGCCTGACAAATCATCCACTTACCATAAAGTTGATTATGAGAGTAAATACTCAAGCCGTTATCAAAGCGAATCAACATCGCTTTCCCTTTAGTATCCACCGTCGTAACTAGCTGCTTTGCCAATATCTCCTCGTATGGCTTGAGATGCTCAAAAGCGAAGAAAATTTTTGTTATTGGTTTAAGCGCGATCGCTTTAGCTATTTTATCAGCAGCAATCCTAATTTCAGGGCCTTCGGGCATTATATTTTAATTAACTGTCAGCAGTTTAAATTATCTCATCGCCAGAGACATTTTACGTTTTGGGGGTTTAAAGGCAAGATCTAATGCTTGTAAATCTTCATTTGCCAGTTTAATTTCCAAAGCAGCACGATTTTCCTTGACGTGATCGGGATTAGTAGCTTTGGGAATAGAAACAACACTGTCTTGATGCAATAACCAACTTAGAGCAATTTGTGTTGATGTCGCATTATATTTAGCTGCAATATCTCCCAACTTAGAATCATTGACAAAAGCCTGTTGTTCTACGGGTGAATAAGCCATAATCGGAATTTTACGCTGTCTACACCAGGGTAACAAGTCCCATTCAATACCGCGTCGCAGCAAATTATAAAGCACCTGATTGGTAACTATTTCTTTCCCTCCAGGTAAAGACTCCGCCTCTTCCATATCATCTGTGTCGAAGTTACTTACGCCGTAATCTAAAATCTTCCCTGCTTGTTTGAGATACTGCAATCCTGACAAGGTTTCCGATAATGGAACAGATCCGCGCCAGTGAAGTAAATATAAATCCAGATAATCTGTTTTAAGTCTGGATAAAGAGCGATCGCAAGCAGCAATCAAGCCATCGTAACTAGCATTGTAGGGATAAAACTTACTTACTAAATATATTTCTTCTCGACGACCAAAAATAGCCTCTGCAACTATCTTTTCTGCACCACCTTCCCCATACATCTCGGCAGTATCAATTAGCGTCATCCCTAATTCTATTCCCAAACGTAACGCTTCAATTTCTGCCTGTTTTTGGCTGGCTTTTTCACCCATGCGCCATGTTCCCTGTCCGAGTATTGGTATTTTTCTGCCTGATGGTAACTCAATCATTGTCATTTTTCTAATCCTTTTATAACAACATCAACTAATTCGTCAACAAATTCATCTGTCAGTAGTTGATGTTTGAGTAATAAACGATAAAATAATGGGCTGTACAAAGCGTCGATCGCAACTTCAGCATCTATACCTTCTTTTAACTCGCCTCTTTCTACGCCCCGTTGAAATATTCTTTTGGCATCTTCTCTTCTAGGAGTAAGCCAATTTTCGCGAAACGCAGCGATTAATTCATCGTTAGACTGCCCACAGCCCATTACGCTAGCCAAGACTTCTCCTTTTGAACTATTCATCAGTTTAACTATCTTCTGCATTTGCTCTCTAAAATCCTCTTTAGCCGTACCAGTGTCGGGAAAAACTATTTCTGTGTTGACCACTGCCAAAAAAGCATCCATCGCTAGTGCTGCTTTACTTTTCCAGCGACGATAAATAGTTGGTTTACCTACTTTAGCTTTGGCTGCAATTCCTTCGATCGTCAAATCCATAAATCCAACTTCGCTAAGCATTTCATAGGCTGCTTTGAGAATTTTTTCTCTGGTTTCAGGCGCTCTAGGTCGTCCGCGGCCAGATTTGACAAGGGTTTGAGTTTTTTTTATTGTAGAGGTTGACATATTAGTTTCTGTTATATTAATTAAGCAGAGTAATATTAATGAAGCCAGTTATAATTCAAGTTATGGTAAAGGATCTGATTACTTATAGTCAAATCGCGATCGTTATTGAAGAACTATCATAACTATAAAGTAACTTTGGTTTAATTATTTTTTATTATTTTTGACTAAAAAACTTAACGCTAAGATACGTTAATTAAAATAAAAGATTAAACATAAATTGGTTTAAATCGTGACAGACATCAGACTTATTGACTTTTGAGAAATACACCTAAAAAGATTGAAAAAACATCTACTTATTTACATAGTGTTTTGACATCAATCAAAATCTTAAATTCCATCTTTGTGAAGATAGAATTTCATAGATAAATTGGTAAAGATATAGATCTATCACTACATATTTACATTTTCAAACAATTTAATGTTGCCAATTATTTCGGTAAATCGACCTGCGGAAAAAGTAAAGCAAATCAACTATGATGCTCATTTAAACCCGTTAGTCAGCCAATTGCCCCTGACAAGCTGTGAAGTTTGTGTAATTGTTCCTGTGCGTAATGAAGCGTTCAATTTAGAAGCAACGCTTTTAGCTTTAACCAATCAAATCAATCTAGAAGGTAAAGAGCTAGACAAAAATCGTTACGAAATTATTATTTTGGCTAATAACTGTACAGATAATTCAGCAGAAGTTGCCAGACGTTTTGCTCAAACTCAGCCAAATTTAGTGCTTCATGTGGTCGAGATGACTTTAAATAACGATCGCGCTCATATTGGTTGGGTACGCAAGATTTTGATGGATGAAGCCTACAGAAGATTTAAAGCCATCGGACGCAATTTTGGTGTAATCGCATCTACCGATGGAGATACACGAGTTGCTTCTACCTGGATTGCTGCTACTTTAGCTGAAATAAAAAATGGTGCAGATGCTGTTGGTGGTCGTATTATTACTAATAATCAAGAAAGAAGCAAGCTAAATAAAAATACTAGATTATATTATCTACGCCATTTACGTTATGGCTATTTAACTTCACAGCTAGAGTCTTATTTAGATCCTGATTTTGAGTCACTTCCTCGGCATCACCATCATTACGCTGCTAGCTTGGCTGTAACCGCACAGATGTACGCTCAAGTAGGAGGATTGCCACCTTTGCGCTCTTCAGAAGATGTTGCTCTTTATGATGCGTTAAAGCGAGCTGATGCTCGTTTTCGCCATAGTCCGATGGTAAGAGTAATTACCAGTGCTAGAGCAATAGGAAGAGTTGAAGCAGGACTTTCTAATCGATTATCTCAGTTAAACGTGATGGCTCAAAAACACCAGTCAATACTAGTTGAATCTGCCGAATTGGTTGCAATACGTTTTTGTCTGCGTCGTTGGTTACGCTATCTATGGCAAAATAGGCAACATATGCCACAAAGTAATTTTCTAATCGAGTTGGCAATTATTGCGCAAAAGCTGAACATAAACAGCGATTTATTGACAGAAACGCTCTGGCGATCGCCTACTTTTGGCTTAGTGGTAGAGGAAATTGGACAATATCAGCAAGACAATAACAATCTCGATCTCGCTTGTCAGAAAGTAACGATCCAACAAGCCAATGCCGACTTACGCAACACGATTAACCGTATTTCTCATCTTGGTAATCGTTCAATGCTAGAACAATCTCAAAGTTTATCTTTAGGTACGTTCAAACAAATCAAGCCGATATCGCTCGTGCCGCAACCCTTGTAAATGTTTTAGCTCGGTATCGGGGAGTTGTAAAAAAGAATCGTGAACTTCATCACCCGTTAGGGGATAATCTTTGGCATATAGTGTCCAGTGAACTAGTAGCAGATGTCCCCCTTTCTCCAGGTGTTCGAGAATTAATTGTTGAGTCTTTTTTAGATCGGACCAACTTAAGTAATATCCTACCTCTGACAATAGAGTCAAATCGAACATTTCCTCAGGATAGGCTTGAGGTACTTGAGCAATTTTAAAGCGTACGTGAGGCAAATCTTGACAACGAGCGATCGCCTTTTTTTGCGCTGTTTCCGAAACATCGAGCGACAGCAAAGAATCACAGCGTTGTGCTAATAAAGCCGTAAGTACCCCAATCGAACCGCCTATTTCTAAAGCGTTAGTGTAACTAGGCTTTGGTAAAGCAGCAATAGTTGTTTGGTATTTTTGGGCTTCATATTCGCTGGTTTCAAAATCCCAAGGATCGGGATTATCTCGATACATATCTTCAAAATAACTTGGCTGAAGCGAATCTTTAGGCTGGTTCATGATTTAACTTCTAAATATATTTCCCAAGGTTGAGTAAAATTTTGCAGCATTTGGGGGGTGAGGCGAAATCCTTGAGGATCGTCTTTAATCAAATCACTAATTTGAGAACGATATTGAGCGATCGCCTGTCGTTTTAATTCTAAGACGCTACTAATATCTAATCGCCAAGCATTAATAGAGTCGGCAAAATCACCTCTTTGCTGACTATCCCAGTCCCAAATTGGATATTCAATCATACGTGGGGAAGTAGCTAAGTTCTTAATAGCGGCTGTAAATAGTTGCCGGCTAGCGCGATGATCTGGGTGAGGATCTCTACGCCAAGGTAAAAAAATAATTGACGGTGCTAAATAAGTCAAGTGTTGGTAGATCAGCGCGATCGCTTCTTGATGCAGTCCTAAAGGACGACGCGAAGCTAGTCCTTTAGGATACCGCTTCGCATATGCTTTAGCAGACACCTTCGGATATCGCTCATGAGGGAGACCAACGGGGCTTTTAAACGCCTGGGAGACCACAGGCGACAGCCCCTCCCCAAGACCGCGCTGCATCGCTTGTTGATATTCTTCTATTTTGTCGCTCTTTTCGTCACCGTGTCCCCCCGTCACCGCGTCAGTCTCCACTATCGGTACTGCGCCATCAGGCATACCTAAAAAAGTAACCGCTTCGGATGCAACTCCTAAAATAGCTAAAGCAGCCAGACTTTCTCGTTCTCTTAGTTCTTTAAGTGCTGGAGGTGGATAAGTGAGAGAGTTAGGATGAGATTTCGTGCCATCGCTAACAATTAATACTTTTACAGATACATTTAATTGACGTAATAAAGCGATCGCTCCACCACAGCCGAGAGTTTCATCATCGGGATGGGGAGCGACTATTAAAATAGATTGATGGGCAGATCGAGTGACTAAAGTTTTAATGTCTAAAAGTGCTAAAGACTCTGGAGTATTAAAAAAGCAAGCGCTCGTAGGGGTAGTTTGAGAATTGCCCTTACCCTTACCAAAGTTGACTAGCATTTGCCGTTTCTGTAAGAACATAATTTCCGACATCAGTAATAGCTGCATCAAAAGCGGGTTGACGCAGATACAAACTCAAATCTCTAATTAGGCGTTCCATTGGTTCGGGTGGTAATAAGCCTAAAGTACCAATAGAGCGTTGACTTAACTGAATTGTATCCAAACATATTTGTTCGATCGCCGTTCGCACCATATTGGCGTATGCTACCAAATTAGCAGCTTGTTCCTGACTAGCTTCAGGATAACCACCAAATACGGGAGCGTAATTATCGACTACTTGTGCTGCGCCTTTTAGCCAAAGCCTACCATTTTCGATGGCGATCGCCATTTTGCCCAAACGTTCTTGTTGATGTAAATGTTCGCAGCGGTTTAGCTTCTGTAAATATTGGCGAGTAGCGTTAAACAGAGCTTCAGCACCGCCAAGCTGTACCGCAGCAAAGCGAATTACGCCACCGCTCAACCAAGGCTGACGAAAATAGTCTCCAGCTTGAGCAAGTAAAGAGTTCGGTTCTACTTCTACCCCGGTAAAATCTACCTTATAGCTAACTGTAGCCCGCATTCCCGATGGTTGCCACCAGTCCGAGTGTACTACTGTTTCAACTCGATCCATCGGCACAATACACATTTGCCAACCGCCATCGGGTAACTTACCGTTAACAAAAGGGCGTTCTACATAACCACAGCCAGTACAAAAAGTTTTACTACCTTCTAATCGATACTTGCCAGCATGAGGAATAATCTTTACTCCGTCTTCTGCTTCGGCATTCCAAACCCCAAATATTTTATGCTGTCTAGCATCGGCAGCATAGGTTTCTATTTGTTCTGGTGTACCAAAGGTTTGTATCAGTTGCAAAGCATTGACGTGACCTTCATAAATACGCCCAACAACTAAATTGCCACGTCCAATTTCTTGGAGAAGCATTAATAACTTTTCAGTGTGACCCGTTTCAAAACCCAAACCCAATCCGCCTAGATGGCGACTTAAGGGTGCAGTTAATAAACCAGCAGCAGCAATCTGTTGAAATTCTTCGACGGGAAAAATTCCCTGTCGATCGAGTGATGAGGCATTGGCTGTTGCAAAATCAGCAATTTTATGTGTCTCAAGCGCAATGCCTTCGACTAACTTCGCGATCGCTTCTGGTGATCTCTGAGTTGATGCTACTACGGGTAAAAGCTGGCTAGTAATAATCCCTTCTCCTTATTTGATAATTGAAGCTAATTGAATTGTCCCTGTATAGGTTGTGTTATTGCTTCTGTCTAAAGAGTTAAAAACCAACAAAGGCGATCGCGCTAACAGCAATAATCAGTAATTATTTTTAATAATTACTGATTACTAAATTACTAATTACTGTTCTTAGGCATTAATTTTATCTGTTGAAGTTGCTGGTTTATCGGTAAGAAAGCCATAGTAACCTGCGATCGCAGCTGATAAACCATTAAACCAAACGTTGTTACCAAAGATGGGCATCAAGCCAAAAGTGGTTTGAGCTAATGGTATTAAACCCATAACAGCGATTAAAACATAGCTAATAGCAAAGCCACGATTATAAAGCTTTGCACTGCCAGTGCTGGCTGCGACAATCCCCAAAATCCCCACCAAAAGATGAACGATATTGTGCATCAAATTAGTTGGAAATGCGCCGAATAGAAAGCCAAATCCTTTGGCATAAAAGCTATCTGCATTCAAACTAACACCACCAGCATCAAAGCCTTCAGGTGGCAGAGAAATAAAGCCTGGAACAAAGCCAGCTATGCCTAAAAGGAGAAAAATAACCCCTAAAGCTAAAGCGCAATTACGTTGCATAATGTATACCTCTTTTGTATTTGTTGTTAATTTGTTTGTTTGATTTTCAATTGGTCAGCGACTTTCTTGGATTAGTCAAGTCGCCCCAATGATCGATTCAGCAAAGCTATTAGCTAAAAACTAAAAGCTTTTTTACTGTTTTCCTGTACTGTGAAATCTGGGATCGGGTGCTGGAGGATCGGGCATTTCTGACTCGCCTTGCGGATTTTCCAGATATTCAAACTCGCCTTTACCATCGGGAGCTCTTCCTTTTGCCCAGCGTCCTTCCTTACTTTCTGTTCCTTCAGATAAGTTCCAGAATTGGTAAGAAGCGTCTTGTTTTTCTTGCTCTTGAGGAAAAGAACTAGGAATAGGCAAATCTTCTAATCCATCAGCTTTCAACTCTTCGATCGCTGCTAACCATTGATTTTGGTGCATGGTATCGCGGGCAATCATATATGACAAAGTATCTTTTACTCCAGGATCGTTTGTCATTTCGTATATTCTGACTGCCTGTAATCGTCCTTGGGCTTCTGCCTGAACGTTAGAAAAGAAATCAGCCATTAGGTTACCCGAAGCAATGACATAACGACCATTCCAAGGATAGCCCACACTATCGGCAGGTAGCGCACCACCACCTGTAACGGTAGCGTGTTGGGGATTCATGCTAGACATAATAATATCTTCGGCTTTCATTCCCCCCATAACACCCTGCATGATTGGATCTTTGACTGCTGCATCTTTTTGTTCGACAGGCGCTTTTTCTAACAAGTAAGCCATGGTAGTTGCTAACATTTCGATATGTCCGATTTCTTCGGTAGCAATATCGAGCATCATGTCTTTGTATTTAGCAGGACCACGACAGTTCCAGCCTTGGAAGAAATACTGCATCATAACAGTCATTTCTCCAAAAGGACCACCGATTAATTCCTGCATTTTTTTTGCCAAAATTGGATCGGATTTTTCTGGTTTGGTGAAATACTGTAGCCTTTTTTTGTGATAAAACATATAATTCTTGTGAGATTGAGTATCTTGACGAGCGACCCTGCGCCTTGCGACGGCGCAAAGGCCTTGGTGCGGTTGAACCGTGAACGCGCGAGTTAGCTTGGGTAGGAGATAGTGGTTGTCCAGACTGCTATCCTCCCAAGTTTGGCAAGAAAAACACTTTTTACATTGAACATTGATCAGATGCTGCTCTTGCCAAACTAAAAAGGATAGTTAACTAAAATTGAGTTGGCTCTAATTAAATATGATGGTTGACTAATTACTAATCGATCGCGATCGCGATTCAGTTGAGCAAAAACGGCGCTGATAAATTAAGAATTTTGAGGTAATGGCGTTGGCGATTAAACTAACGCCATTAAACCGCTTCAAGAAGATTTATTCCAGCTTTTATTCATCATCGTCATCGCGATAACTACGGCGCTCATCATTGTAATCGCCATCGCGGTAACTACGGCGCTCATCATCATCGTCATCGCGATAACTACGGCGCTCATCATCGTCATCGCGGTAACTACGGCGCTCATCATCGTCATCGCGGTAACTACGGCGCTCATCATCGTCATCGCGGTAACTACGGCGCTCATCATCGTCATCGCGGTAACTACGGCGCTCATCATCGTCATCGCGATAACTACGGCGCTCATTATCGTAGTCGCGATCGCGGTCACGGCGTTCATCGTAGTCGCGATCGCCACGAACTCTTCTTTCTAAATCGCGTTTAACACCTCTGAACATATCATCTATTCCCATTGCAATTCTCCTTAGATTAATTTGGGGATTTATTAGCCTGTGTTCTTAGCTTGGCAAATCGCTTAAATTAATGTCTCGGCTAACAGTTAGATCTAGCCTCAGACTTTTGAGGTATTTTTTCGCAAGTTTAGATTGATAGTGTCTCTGCCTCCCTACTTATTTAAGGTTTAAGAACTACTTTGGTGCAGTTATCTTCTTTGTTGCGAAACATTTTGTAGCCTTTGGGTGCATCGTCGATACTCATATGATGGGAAATAACAAAAGAAGGATCGATTTCTCCCAGTTGGATGCGCTCAAGTAGAGGCTGGAGATACTTCTGAACATGGGTTTGTCCCGAGCGCAAGGTTAGAGCTTTATTAACAACTGCCCCCAAAGGTATTTTATCGACAAAGCCGCCATACACCCCAGGAATAGAGACTGTTCCTCCTTTACGACAAGCGACAATTGCCTGTCTTAAAACTGTAGGTTTTCCTGTTTCTAGCTTTAATCCCTGTTTTACCTGGTCGTAGACTGCCATCGCGTCTGTGCCGTGGGCTTCCATACCTACCGCATCAATACAGCGATCTGGCCCTCTTCCCCCCGTCATTTCTTTTAGGGCTTCTCCTGGATCTATTTCTTCGTAGTTGATCACTTCGGCGTTTCCCTGTTCTTTTGCCATCTTTAACCTTTCGGGGAAGCGATCGATCGCAATTACTCTGGCTGCACCCAACATATAAGCACTTCTAATCGCAAACTGACCGACAGGACCACATCCCCAGACTGCGACAGTATCTCCTGGTTCGATATCGGCATTTTCGGCTGCCATATAGCCAGTGGGAAAAATGTCAGTTAGAAATAAAACCTTGTCGTCTTCTAAACCATCAGGTATTTTTAACGGACCGACATCAGCATAGGGGACACGGGCATATTCCGCCTGTCCACCTGCATAACCTCCAAGTAGATGAGAATAGCCAAAAAGACCAGAGGGAGAGTGTCCGTATAATTTTTCTGCCATCCAAGCATTAGGATTAGAGTTGTCGCATAGTGACCACAAATCTTTTTGACAAAAGAAACAGCCACCGCAGGCAATTGTAAAGGGAACAACTACGCGATCGCCTTTTTTGATATTTTTTACTTCCTTGCCAGTTTCGACTACTTCCCCCATAAATTCGTGACCTAAAATGTCTCCTGATTCCATGGTGGGGATATTGCCTTCATATAGGTGCAAATCCGAACCGCAAATAGCAGTAGAGGTTATTTTAATAATTGCATCACGGGGATTGAGAATTTTTGGATCTGGTACAGTTTCGACTCGGACATCGTGTGCGCTATGCCAACATACAGCTTTCATAATTATTTTAGTTTTAAAGGTGTGGTAGAAGTGTGTTTAGTATTACTTGTAAATTTGCTATGACCAGGCTTTTTTCTGGCTCGAATTTAATTATCGAGAAAGTTGTCCAACGTAAAATAGCTAAACCAATTGAATTTTCGGAACTGATTTTTCGGCGTAGAGAGCGATATTCAGTTGCAGAACTTAATGTGTTGATGCTTCGATTGAGCAAGTCGGTGCTAGAGATTCAAGTAACTAGCAGCAACTGTTGATTTTATTTTGATAACAGTTAAATAAAATGCAATTGCTGCTATATTTTCAGTCTGTAGTTCTAGTTATTTTTGGTTGAGGTAGCAAATTCAACTAACTAGAAATATTTTGCTAACAAACGCGAGAGAATTATTGAGATTAGATCTTGTCTCGTGATGTATTGTCTCGCGTTTCGATCACAATTACATCTGGATTATTACCTGTAGTAACGTTGCGATCGCTGGTAGTTCTTGGTTCTGTAGCTTCTAGGCGATCGCTGGTAATTGCTGGTTCGTTAATTCCTATGCGATCGTTTGAAGTTATTAGAGGTTCTCCAGCTACTGTAGAACCACCCATAGTATTGCTCATAGCGGCATTAGTTTCAACTACTCCAGAGCGATCGATGCCAGCGGTGCGGTTATAAGAATTGTCGTCTATATCGTTAGCATCGTATACGCCGTACTCTTCGACCCCGTTATCTCGTAAAATTCTCTCGGCACGGTTAATATCGTCATCCGTACCATTGACCATAATTAAATAACTACCACCACCAACGCGATCGCTATAGATTTTGGCTTTATCTTCAGGAATACCTAAGCCAACTAAACCACCAATAATACCGCCTGCTGCTGCACCGATACCTGCACCCGCTAGAGTTGTCGCGATCGCAGTTGCTGCTTCGCCAGCTACAATAATTGGACCAACACCAGGAATAGCTAGAGTACCTAAACCTACCAATAAACCACCGATACCGCCTAACACAGTTCCAGTAGTTGCACCAGCCCCAGCACCCTCCGCTGCATTGTTGCCTTCATCGTAGGCTGTATCTACTCCTGCTGACTCAGTAACCTTGTCGGCATCTTTGGCAATAACATTGACTCGGTTCATGTCAAAACCGTCGTCTTTGAGTGCGCGTAAAGCTCTTTCTGCTTCATCACGACTATAAAATAAACCTACTGAACGTCTGTATCTATTCATTATTTTCTCTTAGTAAACAACACTTTATTCTTTACTGCATTTCTCATTTATTCATCGTTCAAAAGTTATAAGTATCAATAACTATTACTTTTGTCCAAGAAATATTTAAGGATGCGTTTCGTTATTAATCGGTTCATCGCCCTTAATTTGTTCGACAAACTTTTTAGTGCTGCGGGGTAACGCTTCTTTCAAGTTGAGCTTTTCAACAACACTTTCTTTTTCTTGGTCTGGTTCAGCCATTTTGGATCGCATTGCTTGTTCCTCCTGACGACGGAGTTTATCAGCCTCATATTGGGCATCGCTTACTACATCTACCGAATTCAGATTAGTCGCATCACGAGTAACCGCCTCGGCTGCCATTGCCGAAGTATTACCGCTAAAAGCGATACCAAAACATAAAGTAATTGAAACTAAAAATATAGTGAGAATTCGACGTAAATCGAGCGAGAAAAATGACAACATTGTTACCTCTTTAATGAATGTAGAGTAATTTAAACTTTTAAACTTTATAAACTTTGGATCGAGTGTTAATCGTTGAAGACACGGACGAAAAAATTTATAGTCGCTCCAGAATTAGGGTTCGCTTTTAGTTTTAGTGCTGGAATTGCCTTTAACTGAAGTATCTTGTTGTTTATTGACTCGATCTACCAGCATGTCATAAATAGATTTACCTTCTTTTTCTTTAGGTAAATTTAGTTTGCTTTTTTCTAACTCTTCGGTGGTAGTGTTAACCCGATTGGGGTTACGAGTTTCTTGATAGGTGTCTGTAGCTGCGCTGTAGTTATCTGCTGCTAAAGCTTGTCCACTGTAGTTCAGGTTAGTTAAAAACATCCCTACAGTAAGCATTAACGCCAAAGCCATGTTACACAAGTATCGAACGGTAATTTTGTTGAACATATTTATTTTTTCCTTGTTGGTCAAACAACATATAATTAAGAACCCTTTGGTTGTCCTGCGGTGGTAGTAATTTCGCCCGTTTCCATCAACTGTTTAAATCGATTTAACTCGTCACCAATTTGTTCTTGGGGTGATTCGCCAAAAATTTTGGCGATCGCATTAGTTAATGCGCCTCCTGGAGGCTGATATTCTAAAACTACTTTTACTTGTGTCCCGCGATCGGCCGTTGCGGATTGAAAACGCACGAAACCACAATTATGGATGTCTGCATTGTCTAAAGCATTCCAGGCGATCAGACGATCTGGTTGATCAGCAATAATTTCGGCATCCCATTCAATATCTAAATTTAGAGGTGCATTGGCTACCCAGTGAGATACTGTGCCTGATTCATTCTTATTGGTTACCGACTTTAAATGTCCCATAAAATTGGGCAGATTAGTCAACTGGCGCCAGTAGCTGTATAGTTCACCAGCAGGACGATTAATTGTCACCGTTTTTTCTACCTGAATATTCGGCGTTAAACCAATGGCTTCAGCAGCTTGATCGACTAGATTAGTTTTCTTAAGTTGAGGCTTATTACTATAATCGGCTAAAACTTCTTGTAAAGAACGCCGCTGCAAATTGGTAATTACCAAAGGACTATTAATTATTTCTTCGGTAGTAGTTGCCGTCAGATTACCCTGCGAATTAACTCGTTCCATAATACTTGTGATTGAAAAATGTACGCGATCGCACTCAATTAAACTGAAAAATCAATCTCAATTGATGCAACCGTAATAGCTATAAAACTATATTTGGCTAATTTAGTAACTTTCGCTTCAATCTAAAGACAGAAGTTTTGCATAACAATAGCTTTCAGGCTGAGAATTTCTGGCACTCAGTAAACTAAACTAGAAATTACTAGCGTCCTCGAACATTTGCTTGGTCTTTTCTAATAATTTGTTTTCAGGATTGGCACGATTAATAGTTGGTTGTTTTAAAGTCGGAATTTGACTGGGATTTAATAACTCCTGCTGCTTTTTCGGACTGATAAAATCATCAATGCTATCTAGTGATTTTGCTTTTTTAGATTTTGAATAGAGTAGCCCTACCTCCTGTTTTCCCGTTGAAAAATCTGTTTGAGCTTTGCTGACTTCTAGTTTGTTACAGGCTATAATAATTAAGAGGATCATTCCCAATATAAAAGCCAGTAATAATTCTGTTTAGCTTCAATTGTTAAAGTTTATTGCTTATTTTCCTGTTTGAATCCCTGATTAAATAATCAATTTATTTGGCGATCGCTATTTTTGAAGATGGCATTCAATAGTAGAATCTAGCCCAAAGGAAATTGGTTTCCCCGGCAAATTTTTCATAATATTTAAAGGTTTAAAAATATTCAGGTAGTGTATTCAGTCTAAATAATTAGTTTGATAAAATACCATCTATCAGAAGATTGATTGAATTTATAATTATTTATGGCGATTAATTAAATGCTTGCGTTTTGTCCGATAAGTATCTGAATTATTTTGATTTTTTTCAATTTCTTTTTGAATGACGCTCGCCTGTTGATGGGCTTGTTCTCCCTCGATACCTTCAGGACGTACATCTAGCTCGACTAAAGCTGCTTTGCGACCATAAACAATTAAAATATCTCCAGGATAAATATAGGTATCGCCATATGGTGCGCCAATATAAATGCGATCGCGTCTCTCAATACCTAATACAGCTATTCCTTCGTCTGCCAGCCGTAGCTGTTTCAATTTTTTATTAGCCAGCCAATTATCTTCATTGACTTCTATTTCTGTTACCTGATATTCTCCTTTGAGATGTAGCAAACGCGCATAGTCTCTTAAATCTAAATCCGTCCAGCGATGTAAACCTTTTCTAACCAAACGAGTCAGGATACGATTAAAAGCGCGGTTGGTAGCCAATAGCCATAGCACCCCAATGCCGATTAATAAATAGAGTAAACGAGATAGTCCATCTCTAGGCGAAGAAGTGGAAACAAAGGTAAGAACCAAAGATGAAATAACGGTAATGAAACCCGCGTTACCCAAAAACATCAGCCACATAATGATGCGTCGTCGTAGCGGATGTTTGACGATTGCCTCCGATTCTGCTGTAGCAAATCCAGTACCAGTGAAAGCAGAACGTGCCTGAAATCTAGCTGACGTTCGAGATAAACCTGTTAGGGTTAAAGCTTCTGTAGCAATGCGAGTAACTAGTAAAGATAGGGTGATGGCAATTAAAACTGAAAGAAGAGCAGCCATTTTGGCGTTGGTAATTTAATATAGCGATCAGCTAGAGGAATTTTTAGTTATTTGTTTACCAGTTAGGATTATTTTATTAATTTTGCTCAACAAAAAGTAATTGACTCCAAATAAAGCAAAAATAAGGGAGGATTTATAATCCTCCCTTATTGTACGTCAATTTCTATCTGGCAAAGTTTTCTGGTGGTTGAGGTTCAGGAACTGTTCCTGTGCGTATTGGTCTGGGTTTTTTCGCGCCAACCGAAGCACCAATTAAAGATGCAGCTAATCCTAGCAGTGAGCCGATAATGAAATACCAAGATGCTTTGTCTACCGCTTGCTCTACTTGATTAGTCCGTATATTTGGAACTTGATTGGGAATGCTAACACCACCTGGTTGCTGTGCCTGATTTAATACTTCTCCTGCGTTAGAAGCTACAACCCCAAAAGCCCCTGATACTCCACTTGCCAGTAACCAAGCACTAAGAGCCAAAGTTGTCGCCCAGAAAATCAATCCGTGTAGCATGGCGGTTTTTTTGTTCATGGGGCTACAGCCAGACGCAGTTACCCAACTACCGATAAACAAGGCAATTAGTAAACTAACAACTGTCCAAATACCAGTTACAACACCAGAGTCACCAGTGATTAAACCGATCGCCGCACCCAAAGCACTGAGAATTAACTGAGTGGCGAGCGCTACAAATATTCCGCCTAAAATTGGTCCCCATCTAATCCGATCTTGGTTATCTTCGATCGCAAATGTTTCAACTACTCTGTTTCTACCTGATTCTGAGTAAGCCATAATAATTTTTCCTCGTTATTTACTGATTATTTAGTGTTTGTTGATTGTGTTCGAGCACGATAATAGCATTAGATAATAATTTTGAACGCTATGACTTTATTAAAGAGCCTGGCGATGATCGACAATAATCACTTCAGGATGTTCTAGGGCAACTTGGTAGACAGTCCAATCTTGAATACCACAACGCTTCAAAATGGGTTTTGCCCCCAAAATATCGTCTTGATTACCTTCAACCATGACTAAATATTTGCCTTGGGAAACTAAATCATTGTAAGAACGTGCAGTATCGACGGGGATATCTAACTGAGTAAGAGCTTGAGTTAAGCTGATTACACTTTCACCTGTGATGACATTAGAGTCTTGCTTAGTATCACTACTAATTCGAGTATCGAAGCGATCGCGCAATGATTGGCATAATTCTGTGCCAACTATTTTGTTTTCCCCTTCTGAATTATGGGCAATCACAAAAACTCGGTTCAGAGAAAAATGAGAATCATCTAGTTCTTTTAAAGCAGCTTCGGTATTTAATGAATTATCAAAAATACCAATCGCTCTTTGACGTTCGGACATATTTATCCCGGCTCAACTTGAGAGCAATTCAATTAATAAAAGTGATGCTCTTATTTTCTTCATTTTTAGGAAAAATTCTATTGCTCTTAGGGTAGATCTTTTAGCAGATACAATAGGTCTGTTTACTACTGTGTATGGCTTTGAGCCAAATACAGTTAGATATACTTCTTAAGACTGACGTAAAGCCTTTAATTGCGATCGCAGTCGAGAATTTTCTTCACTGAGTTCTAATACCATCGCTGCACCTACCAAATTCAGCCCTAAATCTTTACGCAGACGCATAATCTTGATCACGCGACTAATATCTTCAAGTTTTAACATCGAGCCTTCTGGTTCAATTACCCCTAGTCGAATAAAGCTGTCAATGGTGGTGACAGAGGTTTGGGTGATAGTAGCAACGCGATCCAAACTAATTAGGGTATCGCCCTGTAGATCGACTACCGTAAGAGATAAACTGCTCATAATCTCATGTCCTCCAAACTTTTACGGGGATTGTAGCTGCTAACTTGCTGAAGCTTTTGGTAATATTCTCGTTCGGTTTGGCTGAGCTCTTTTGGCGTAACTATTTTTAATTGAACCATCAAATCGCTGCGCTGTTTGTTGGGTTGACGCCAGCCTTTGTCTTTTAATCTCAAAGACTGTCCCGAATTTACTCCAGAAGGAATTTTCATCGTTACTTTCCCATCAGGGGTAGGAACGGTAATTTCTGCACCCAAAACTGCTTCTTCGGGAGTAATTGGCAGTTCAACAACTAAATTGTTTCCTTGAAATTTAAATAAAGGATGGGGTTGCAGTTCAATGTTTAGATACAAGTCCCCGCGCTGTCCGGAAAAAGGACTGGGTTGACCTTTACCTTTAATTCTCAGCCGACTACCTGTTTTGGCACCAGCAGGAATGCGAACTTTTACCGTTTCATTACCAATACGAAACTGTTTTTGTGTCCCGTTGAAGGCTTCAGAGAAAGTAAGAGCGATCGCTGCTTCGCTATCTTGAGCTGGTACATCACTATAGCCACCTCCAAAGCCTCCAGGAGCTGACGTGCGATAGCCATAGCTGCCTCTACTTTGACCGCCAGCACGACCTAGAATTTCATTGATAAAATCTTCAAAATTACCATACTGACTAAAATCGAAACCGCCTACGTCTACATTGTTAAATCCGCCACCACTGCCAGATCCAGAAGCTGCGCCTCCTTGCCCCACTTGTGACCAATATTGACCGTATTGGTCGTATTTACGCCGTTTATCGGGATCTGAAAGTACTTCTTGTGCTTCGTTAATTTCTTTAAAGCGAGTTTCTGCTTGTTTATTTCCTGGGTTCAAATCGGGGTGATACTTCCGTGCCAGCTTACGATAAGCTTTTTTAATCTCGTCAGCAGAAGCACTTTTACTAATGCCTAATACCTGGTAATAATCTTTAAAGTCGGTTGCAGCCATAATCTTTAATAGATAATTGTCTTCTGAGGCTCGATTATCTTAACTCGTAACCTATAGAATAATTATAGATCTTTGTTTTCTGAATCTATTATTTAGCTATAAACTTAGGCAATAATTAGAAATTTATTCCGAGTGCAATATCTTGAGAAGATTATTTATTTCTCAAGATATTGCCAACTAGTAAGTTAGCTGTAAATGTGTTTAAGGTAGTCAACTTGGTTATTTTTTGATTGATGACGGCGATCGCTCTTATTGCAGCATGTTTTGGGTAGCTGTAGCGAGCCATATGAATAAAACTGCACTCATTATGCGTTCGTAGTTCATCATGAAACTGCTTTCCACAACACAACTGCTTTCAGCAGTCAAAACAAGTTATTGCTGCCTTCAATCATGATTTATATTTTAAACTGGTTGTTTTTCTCCAGCAACGCCCGATTGTTTAGGTTGCCAATAGTATTATTTTTTTTAAAAAGACGTAAATATAAAAGAGTAGGCAACTGCAAAACGTAGGTTAAAAAACTGACAAAATTAATCAAAATTTGTCGCTTACTCTGATATTTATTAAATAAGGGTAAAATATCTTTTTCTTGGAAGCCGAACTTATTTTTGATTGAAGCATCAAGCAAAGTTTCTTGAAAAATAATCGAGCGATCGCGACGCGAAGCGGTATGCCACGGCATATGCGCAGCGGTATCCTTTAGGACTAGCTTCGCGTCGTCCTTTAGGAATTCTTTAGGGCTTTTAAACATCTTTATCTGGGGATATTGTTTCACTTATTGCGACCAAGGTAAATAATAATTGAAACAATAATATTAAACAAGAGTACATAATTAGCTTAGAAATTTATGCTTCATTTGCCCCTCCTCCAAAAGTTATAAATATTTCAGGTTGCTTTGTTCTGAGACAATAGGCGATCGCTGTTTGAGGGAGACTAATATTCTGAAAAAAGCGAGCTTAATAAAGCTTAATCAGGTTGAAACATTGTTGACAATTAAGAAAGATTAAAAACTAGTCATAACCAATCAAAAGTATTTAATGTTCATGATTAATGCTGCATGAGAAAACTCGCTTTTGCTCCGACAAAATGGCTGTTGGTTTGTTAACTAGCTACTGTCTCAGATTGAGAACTTTTGTTTTCATCCTCGTTCCAAACATCTGGTGTATTACCATAACCACCTTCGGGCTTGTTATCTTGGTTGGTATTGGTATCAGCAGTGTTTAATGGTTGAGGCTGAGATCCAGAAACACTTTGGCTATTAGTATTATTGCTAGAACCCAAATTAACTCTGGTAACTTGGTTAGCGTCTTCTTTCGCTTTGGGTAGTTCTAATGTCAAGATTCCGTTATTATAGTCCCCTTTAACGCTATTATTGTCGATCCGTGTTGACAGAGGAATCATACGGCTAAATTTACCATAGCGAAACTCAGAACGAGTCATGCCATTTTTTTCTGATTTAGATTGAGATTGGCGCTCGCCACTAATCAGCACCGCCTCTTTTGTTACCTGCACGTCTAAATTGCTTGCATCCATGCCAGGAATTTCTACTCTAAGATGAATTGAGTCGTCAGTTTCTTCCATTTCCGCCAAGGGCATAAAAGACTGCTGCATTGATTCTTGTTCCATGGGTGCAAGAGCTTCAAACAAACGATTCATGTCTCTCTGCAAAGAGTTCATCTCGCGGAAAGGTTGCCAATGGATTAATGCCATATATTTTGCCTCCGAAATAAGCTTGTATGTAATGCTTTAGCTTAATATTGACAAGTTTTAAGACTATTTAAACTCTACCTTTAGCATGAAAATTTAAGCTTGATAGTTTATGACCTTAAGTTGCAATAATTTAGTTTTTAGCTACTAGCTCTTAGCTGTTAGCCGAGCTTGTGAATTAAAGACTATTGCAATATTACAAGTATTTAGACACTAAAAAATCGACTGCATCTCTACAGTCGAAATAATTTAATTATTAATGTTAATTAAATTGACAAAAACATCTCGCGTCAAACACTACATAGATAAAATTTATTTGTCTTCTACATACATTTCTGGTTCAACAGCGAAATTGTTGAGACGATTAGATTCATCGATGACATAGCCACCAGTGGTACTTAAGCCTGTACCCTCTTCTTGTTCTTCGAGAGCTTCAATATGTTCCATCTCTTCTTCTGGATCTCCACCAGAAGGAATTATGGCTTCAGGATCGTTAACATCAACTGACTGTGCCAATTGTACACCAACCTGATTACCAGGCGCGCCTTTCCCTGGTTCTGCATCTTCAGGATCGTGTCTTGTGACTACTACTTTTTTTTCTTCATTTTCCATGATTTAAATTTCTTCGCTGCTTATTTTTAATCAAATTAATAATTTTTTGGTGCTTAAACATCTGTCCGTAGTAACAGAATATTTAGCCACCACGCATTGTTCCTGCGTTATTTTCACGGTTGCCAATCGGATCGCTAGTTTCCATGTCTGTACCAATAATGTTACCGCGATCGACGTTAGCATTTTCGATTGAAACCCAGTTACCGTCTTTGTCTTCTTGGTAGCTATTTTTAACCGAATTCCAGGCTACTTGAGTAGCATTGTTTTCGTCCATGCCATTGTCACTCACCGCATTATATGCAGCCATAAAAAGTTGTTGTCCGTGCTTGGGTAACTTTTCTGTTACTTCAGCAGGTAAATCTTCTAATTGTTGGTAGGTCATATTTAATATTTAATTATTGGTTCTTTGTTTCAATCAAAGCAAATTTACAGTTAATTAGAAATCATTCTCGAGGCATAATTGATTTAAATTAAGGTTATGTCTATAGAACTATTTTGATGTCCCTAAATCGAGCTATATGATAAATTAAGGCTTGTTTTTAAAAAATGAATCATATTTCTCTGTGTACTATTTATGCCAATCGGAAGCTACACTTACAAAATTTAGTTAGAAGTTTAATCGGATCGCAGCTATATCCAGATCAGCTTGTAATTGTCTGTATGAACGATCGTCTTCCTGATTTGCCCACTACACCTTTTCCTATAGATACTGCAACCCTAAATACTCAAGACGATCGCTTACCTCTAGCAGCAGCCAGAAACAAAGCAGCAGAAATAGCTACTGGAGCGAAATTAATTTTTTTAGATGTAGACTGCATTTGCGATCGCCATTTAATTGAAGTTTTCAACTATCACCTACTGCAAGAAGACGCAATATATTGTGGTTCAGTACGCTATCTACATCAGGATTGGCAAAAGGATAATTGGAGCAAAGAAAGCCTCAATCAACAATCTTCACCGCATAAATTACAGGGAACAGAAATAACTGGTCAAGATAAGATTATTCACCCCTATGAACTATTTTGGTCATTATGTTTTGGAATTAGCAAAAAGACCTTTAATGAGATTAACGGGTTTGATACGGACTACACAGGTTATGGCGCAGAAGATACCGATTTTTCTTTTACAGCGCGATCGCAGCATATCCCCCTCTACAAAGTTAGCGCGTTGGCATATCATCAGTTTCATCTTGCCTATACCCCACCTCTTAATCATTTAGCAGAAATAGTTGACAATGCGCGGATTTTCTACCGCAAATGGCATATTTTACCGATGAAAAAATGGCTAGATCAGTTTGCCGATCTGGGATACATTGCTGGGGAAAACGCTCAGATAGAAATTATTAAGCTGCCAACCGAAACCGAGATACAAGCCTGTCTAAAAAATGTTTAGGCGTTGCTGAATTAAGACATGAAATCGATAATAATAGTGTTCGTCTATTACGGATACCGCTTCGCTATTAGCTTTTAGCTTTTAGCTATTAGCTTTTAGCAATACTACCCCACAGGCACGTCTTTTAATAAACAATAAGGACGGCTGTATGATAAAGGTGACTCTAGTGAATGCTCTACCAAAAAATCGGGATTGCTCATGATCTTCTCGGTTTGTCCATCATAAACAATCTGACCTCGACTTAAGACGACAGTGCGATCGCAAAGTTCTAAAGCCAAGTCTAAATCATGAGTTGCCACTAGTTGAGTTAAAGATAAATTTTTTAATAGCTCAATCAATTGACGGCGAGAACGAGGATCTAACTGTGCCGAAGGTTCATCCAAAACTAACACTTGAGGTTCCATTGCCAAAACTCCAGCGATCGCAATTCGTTTTTTCTCTCCCCCCGATAAATTTTCGGTATTTCTCGACCCATAATATTCTGGATCGATATCAACCATCATCATTGCTTTTTGGGCTCGTTCGGCTAACTCTTCATCCCGCCAGCCACGATTTTTAGGGCCAAAGGTGACATCATCCCAGACTGTAGGCATAAATAGTTGATTATCAGGATTTTGAAAGACCAAGCCGACAAAATTACGAATATCGCGCAAATTATCGGAATTGATCGACCATTTTCCTACTTTAATACTTCCTGCTTGGGGCAGAATAATTCCATTGAGGTGTAATTGTAAAGTTGACTTACCCGAACCATTAGCACCGATAAGTGCTACTCGTTCACCTGCTTCGATCGCTAAATTGATGTTGTTTAAAGCCTTAGTTCCATCAGGGTAAGTATAGGTGAGATTTTCAATAACGATGGGATTGTGGTGCATTAAAATTCAGATCACCATGTCGGTAAATAAATAGCTTGTCCAAATAGTATTAAAGCTGTAGTTAATGTAATTATAACTGCATCTCTCCGTCCGCCAGATGGTACTTTTTCAACTACAGGTACTCCCTGATAACCACGGGATAGCATCGCTTGATAAACTCGTTCTCCTCGCTCGTAAGTGCGAATAAATAAAGTACCCATCATGTTGCCAATAACGAGGCGTTGCCAAACATTACTATTGCTTAGATTGCGAGACGCAGCAGCTTTACGCATTGCCTGAAACTCTCTAATTAAAACACCGATATAGCGATACATTGATGCCAAAGTAGCAACTAATAGTGGAGGGACTCGTAAGGCGGTTAAAGCATTAAGCAGAGCAGGAACTGAAGTAGTAAGAGTCAGTATATTTAGCGTTAGCAGCGATAATAAAGCCTTGATCGTAACACTACCCAAAACAGTTAAGCCTTCTGTAGTAATTCGGAGTATGCCCCAAGACCAAATAACCTCACCACCGTCTCGAAACAAAGTTCCCAACAGCACGACACCAATAAAAGCAAACTCAACGGCAATCCTTTTGAGCAGTATTTTTTTGGTAACGCGACTAAAAAAAATTACACCTAGCACTCCTAGCCCGTAGACTACCCAAGTCCACCAACGTCCATTTGGGGTAAGAGCGATCGCAAATACCATTAGGAGCGCACACAAAAGACGAGTACGGGGAGCAAAAGAATGCCAAAGAGTAGCCTGCTTGCTATCGATATCCAGATGAAACGCCCCAAGGTGTAACAATAGCATCCACTTACTTCCTCATTAATTTAATTTGCTTGTTCGTCACTCGATTGAGGGGAAATACTATCAGCAGATGAATGGGATTTTTTAATTACCAGCTTGCCAATTCCCCACGCCAAACCAAAAGTAACCAAAGTTCCAACCAAACCTGCCATTGGTGTAGCAATTCCTTCGGGTACACCTTTAAGCGCGTATTCATCAAATACTTGAGCAAAAGGCAATTTCTGGGCTGGTGCGTCTTCAGTAGCCCGATGTCCAAACTCTAAATCTTGGGAAACGCGATCTAGCCCATCTGGATCTGGACTAGCAAAAGGAGAAACAAAAATGGCAATTAGTAAGGCAATACCCAAGCCTGAGATGACAAAAGCGAGATTACGAGAGCTGGGAAGTTTATTGCTCATAAACCGAAAATTCTCTTTAATTTAATATAAATTTGTTAACGCTGTACTACTGGATGAGAACTAGATAATTTGCTTTGACGAGGATCGTAAAGCAAATCTGGTCGAGTCCGCCAAATAAAACTAACTACGGCTAAGGTAATTAATGCTTCGCCGATTCCGATGAGTAAGTGCCAAAATGCCATTGCCGAAATAGCGACGTTTAGGGGTACAGTTCCCGATAAAGCTAGTTGTATAGCAACCAATATTGAAGCAATAAATACACTTGTCCAAGCACTTACGGCTGTAGCGATCGCCATTCCACGCCAGCTATCACGACCAATTGCCGAGCGAATTGCCCGATAAAGGTAGTACCCGCCAAAAGTGCCAATTAGCCCCATGTTGGCAATATTTGCTCCCAATACAGTAATACCACCGTCTTGAAAGACAACCGCTTGAACGATAAACACCACACTGACTACTAACGCACCCGCCCAAGGACCAAGTAAAATTCCCGCTAACGTCCCGCCTAGTAAATGACCAGAAGTTCCTCCTGGTATAGGGAAATTAATCATTTGAGCAGCAAAGATAAAAGCAGCGCAGACTCCCATAATCGGAACTGTTCGCTCTTGATATTTCGCCTGTACTTGATTTAAAGCCACGGCGATTAGCGCGATCGCAATAACCCAGGTAATTAAACTAACTGGAAGGCTTAAAAACCCGTCTGGAATGTGCATTGCCAACTGAGGCTGCCAGTTCCAAAATAACCAGTCATTAAATATAATAGATAGCATAATAGTGATCGTTTTTATTTTTTATATTTTGGCAATATTTTTTATTGCTGTCACTTATACATTTTTCAGTAAAAATACTCAAAAAGATATCCCATGGGGGGGGATTATATCTAAGTTTTCGCTAAAAATTAAGTTGTAATTTAGATTGGAACATCGGTTTTTAGTCGATGCGATGCGTGCGACTCGAACAAAAGTCCAACCTTTCTACAGAGCCGATCTAGCTCGAGACAAAAGAGGTTCAAAGGGTTATAAAAAGAGGGCAAGGGTTTATGTTATAAGAAATGTTTCACCGTAACTAACTGTCTTGCGACAAGCTGTTGGTTTCCAAAGGCGACTAAAGCTTTTAGCTTGTAGCTATATTTCTGGTAGGTTACTGGGAGCGCATATTGCTCAAACTGCATTAATAGTCTTTTGGGCTGGAGCGGTGACTTTATTTGAGTTGTCGAACTATAATCGCGACTTACCAATGTACGAACAGGGTCTAATTTTTAAAAATCTTACAGAATAATTGTGCAAGAGCGATTGATTATTTAATTGGCGATCGCCTTTACACAAATCATACTTTAATTTACCAACGTCCCAATTAAAAGTAATTAGATAATGAAAGTCAATCAAAAGTCGTCACCCGTTGAGGCTATTGAGCTAGAGCTAACAGCTAAATAACTGCTTAACAGTTTAATTTCAGATTCAATCGCCTTAGCTGCCTGTGCTGCACCATCAATCGCCATAATCCGACCCCATTGAGTAACATCAAGCTGCTTTAGCTTATTCAAGACTAACCTTGCCGAATTAGCACCAGGAAAAGTTTCTGAGCAAAAACACAACCCCAACTTCTCTAATAATATTGCCTTAATCTGCTGTTCTTGAAAAGGTCGCAATTCTGGTATGCAAAGAAAAGGAACTTGCGCTGTCCCAATCTCCATAACGGTGTTGTGTCCCCCAGAAGCGATCGCCACATCAGCAGCTTTCAAATAGGGATAGGTATCTTCGCGCCACCCCAAGACAGAGACATTGCTAGGTAAGTTATCATAATCTCGGTCAATTTCTCCCACAGTTAACCATAACCATTCTGGTGTTGCTTCTGCGGCTGCTGCAATTTTCGCTCTTGAATATTTGCCCCCGCCCTTGCCATTAATTACTAGTACAACTTCTTGTTGTGGAGAGATATCCAGCTTTTCCCTAGCGCCTAATTTAGTTTCCTTACTCTGAGAGTAGCGGGAGAAGCCAGGAGAATAAATAGTTTTATCTCTAATCCAGTTAGGTACACCAGAAAATTCTAAAATCTCAGGATAAGGCGCAAACAGTTTATATGCAGCGTCGTATCCACACAGATGAGGTAGATCGCAGCGATCGCCATGTTGACGCATTCCAATCACTGGTACACCGAGCCAGCGCAAATATTGGGTGATTTCTGCCGAAACATCTACTATTACTGCTGTAGGCTTAGTTTGTTCTACCCAATTGGCGATCGCTACGGCTCGTTGACGATAAGCATCACTGTAGTAAGGTGCATAATGAAAGGAATAGGTCTGACAATCCTGATTGATTGGTAAATCGGGAACATACTCTACCCGATCTGGGGGTAAATCTAATAATTGATAATTAGCTACTCCTGTCCAGTCGCTTCGACTAACCCCAGTGCCGATGAAGGTAACGGCGATACTGAAGTGTGAAGCGATCGCTTTAGCTCTTTGGGCGTGTCCCTTGCCGTGGAGGTGTATGTAGTAGCCAAGGTGCATATTTTTTGCCGTTTATGTTGGCTGATAATCCGTTCAAAAGCGTTAAGATACTTATCAGTCATGGTTTCGAGACTAAACCGTTCGAGAACCAATTTTCGACAGGAATAACGAGATAGACGTTTAGCTTGTTTGATTCCCTCTGCCATAGCGTCGGTATCATCGGGAGGAACTAAAACACCTGTTTGACAGTTCAAAATCTCTGACATCGCCCCACGGTTAAACGCCACCACTGGAGTACCACAGGCAAGGCTTTCAATTACTACTAACCCAAAAGGCTCAGACCAAATTGGGGTGCAAAGAGTTACCGCAGCCGACTGTAACAACGCTACAAGTTCTGCTTGTCCTAAATGCCCCACATATTCAACCCCTCGACCGAGATGAGGCTCGACTTTAGCGGTAAAATATTCGCGATCGCTAATTGGTCCAGCAATAACTAATTGAATTTTCGCTTTCTGGGCAGCTTCAATTGCCAGATGAGTACCTTTGTCGGGAATAATTCGTCCTGTCCACACGGCACAGTTACGATAATAGAAAGGAGAATAAGCAAATATTTTAGTATCTACACCATTGTGAATTGTCTCTATGCGGTTACGATCTAAACCCCAAAGTTCGGTATTAAATTTAGAAACTGAAATATACTGACCGCGCTGTTTTCTTTCGCGATATCTTACGGCACTTAGCAAACGCGAGAAAGGAGGCGAATGTAGTGTAGTTACCAAAGGTGCATTCAGCCGATCCTCCAAAATTATCGGGAAATAATTTAAAGAATTGTCGTGAATCAAATCAAATTCGGCTCCACTGAGATAATCCATGATGCTGAGATAGGCTTCATGGGATTCTTCATCAGCATTTTGGCAAAAAGAAGTGTCCAAAATTGGCTCTAGAGACAAATTAAGCGAGCAATCGCTTTCTGGATGAGCAAACAGAGCAACCTGACAACCCCGTTGTTCTAGTCCTTTAACTATATCGTGAGTAAAACGTTCAATTCCACCCGCAAACGGTTCTTTAATCGGGAATCTGCGATGTCCCAAAACTGCTATTTTCATTACTTATTAAAACTATAAAAGAGCGAGTTGCGATCAACCGATAGATTAAAGGGCTTCGCCCTAGCTAATAGCTAATAGCTAATAGCTTTGTTAAAAACTATAAATATTACCTGTCAACTTAATAGCAGATTGTGTCGGCAATTTATATCTATCTAATTTAATAGATCTCGTGGGGATTGATTTATAGATCGTAAACTGTTGGGGATATTAGGGACGGTTTTCTGTATCTAACCGAACTATTTAGTTCAATGTCATCTCAATATTGCCGAAAGTTCAAAATATTGTCACAAAAAAGTCACATCACTTATTTAAATTAAAAATATCAGCACAAAGCGATCGCTCGGGCTGGTACTCAATTTATGCAAAAAAACATATTTCTTTTTAACTAGGAACAAACATAAAGACAAATCTTATGAAAATACAACCTTCAATCTGGAAAAAAGCCACCTCTTCTATATCCTTGGTCTTGCTCGGTGGCGGAATCGCTCTAGGCGGTAACTATTTAATTAATAGTCCCGAAAGTTTTGCTAAAGATAGAATAGATGCCACCGCAGCAGCAGAAAAAAATCCCGCTGAAGTGGCGATCGCTGTACCGCAAAACTATGTTAGCGATGTTGTTAACCGAGTAGGGGATTCAGTAGTGCGGATTGATGCTACTCGTACCGTTGCTACAAACGGTCCTGTGATGTTTGAAGACCCCTTTTTTCGTCAATTCTTCGGTTCGCAGATGCCCAATATTCCCAACGAACAAATCCAACGAGGCATGGGATCGGGTTTTGTAGTTAGTTCCGATGGCTTAATTTTGACTAATGCTCATGTAGTTGAAGGTAGCGATCAGGTTAAAGTCACTCTGAAAAACGGAAGCACCTACGAAGGAAAAGTCATGGGTACAGACTCGTTGACTGATGTGGCGGTAATTAAAATTGAAGCCCAAGAGCTACCTGCGGTTACTTTTGCTGATTCGCAATCGCTTCAACCAGGAGAATGGGCGATCGCGATCGGCAATCCTTTAGGATTAGATAATACTGTAACTACAGGTATTGTTAGTGCTACAGGTAGAACTAGCGCGCAGGTTGGAGTAGCCGATAAACGAGTTAGCTTTATCCAAACCGATGCAGCAATCAATCCAGGCAACTCTGGAGGTCCTTTACTCAATGCCAAAGGCGAGGTAATTGGCATTAACACTGCGATCATTCAAAATGCTCAAGGACTAGGCTTTGCTATTCCTGTTAATACAGCTAGAGATATTGCTGAAGAATTAATTGCTAATGGTAAAGTTGACCATCCCTTCTTAGGTGTTCAAATGGCAGAAATTACACCCGAACTAAAACAAGAGCTGAGAAGCCAGAAAAATCTCAATGTCGGTGCAGACGAAGGTATTTTAATTATTGATGTTGTTCCCAACTCTCCCGCAGCTCGAGCAGGATTAAAGTCTGGTGATGTTATCAGTGAAATTGAAGGCACAAACGTTACCACAGCCGAACAAGTACAGGAGGTGGTAGCTAAAACCGAAGTGGGTCAACAACTAGCTCTTGGTCTACAGCGCGACGGAAAACAGCTAGATCTGAATGTCACCGTTGGCTTACTGCCTGAACCTCAAATAGCTAATCGCTAATTCTCGCTTAATCTAGATTTTTAATTTTCCTCACACCAGACAAACGATAGGTTAGATTCAAACTCTAACTCGTCGTTTTTTTTTGCTCAATTCCTGTAGCTGAAGAACGATTAGATGGCGATCGCACCTTGTAAATGATTCATTTTTAGCCTTTTTGAGTCTTAACCATTTAAATCATCCAGATACTTAAATCTCACTTTATTTAGATTAAGCGTTAAATTCAATACATTATGTCAGTACTGTGTGATATATTAGTTTCTGTTGAAAATATTTTCAGCATCCATACCGAGGGGGTGTGGCGGAATCGGTAGACGCTGCAGATTTAAAATCTGTTTCTCGCAAGAGAGTGAGAGTTCAAGTCTCTCCATCCCCACTTTGCATTTACTCAGTCTTTAAGAGCCGTGTGAGAAGCATAAAGCTTCGGAGACGGCAAAGTTATGCTTTTTGTCACATATATTGTTTATTTGTTGTGATTTAGATTATGTTGCCGCTTTGGCAGCTTTGTGCTGGAAGAGCAATTCTAGTAGCGATCGCCGTCCAGAAAAACCAGGCTTTTATCCCGAGTGCCAGCTTGGCGAGGTAATTTTTAGCACCGATCAGAGATTACTAGAGCCACAATTTTTAAGCTGGAAAAATATTCTTAGTATAATAGTACTAATGAAAAACAATTATTAATTATGAGTAACTATCAAGATTTTGGATTTAATAGCGACGAGTTTCGCGGGGGAATCACTACTGTCCCCTATTGTCAATTTCTCAATGCCACCAGTCAAAAATATGGTATTGCTATTACCCCGTCTAATGCGCAACTGGCGGGTTTTAAACCTGTTGATAGCTGGAAAGCCATAGAGCACGAATTTAGTGATGGTACGAATGAAATTCTTCTAGTGTCACAGCAGCCCAAGCTGTTAGTTTTAAATCGTTCACAGCCTTTAATGAGCGACGGAATTACAACCATGCCTTATTCCAAGGTAAAGAACGCAGCAGGAGGATTCAAAGCTTTTAGCTATGTTGTAGTTTGGTTTCTCGATAACAACAATGAGCCTTTATCTGGGCTACCTTTTAGACTGAAATGCTCTGGGTACGCTGGCTTAACTTTTCTCAAAAATTATAGTTACTACAACAATCCCTTATCTTTTAGTAAAAAGTTTCTTAATGTCTATAAATCTCTGACAGGCGATCGCGCGATCGATAAAAATGAGGTTTTTTATGCTCATGCGGTTTATCAGCCGAACCTAGTCAGACAA